>DATBGF010000364.1:0-11601 GCA_036558145.1 Acidimicrobiales bacterium | reverse complement strand
TGGAGGACCCCTGCCTGCCCCGGTACCGCACCATGGTCGCGGCCCATGGCGGCGAGGTCGTGCCGGTCCCCGTCGACGACGACGGGATCCGGGTCGACGAGCTCGTGGCGGCCGACCCGGATGTCGTGGTCCTCACGCCGGCCCACCAGTTCCCGACGGGGGTGACGCTCGCGGGCGACCGCCGCCGGGAGCTGGTCGCCTGGGCGCATCACCACGACCGGCTGCTGGTCGAGGACGACTACGACGCCGAGTTCCGCTACGAGCCATCGCCGCCCGGCGCCCTGCAGCCGCTCGCCCCCGACCACGTCGCCTACGCAGGGACGCTGAGCAAGACCCTCGCTCCCGGCCTGCGGTTGGGCTGGCTCGTGCTGCCCGAGTGGCTCGTCGGCGGGGTGATCGACGCGAAGCGGGCGGCGGGCGCCGAGAGCTCCGTCCTCGACCAGCTGGCGTTCGCCGAGTTCGTCCGGTCACACCGCTACGACCGGCACCTCCGGCGCATGCGGGCGCTGTTCCGCCGCCGTCGGGACCGGTTCCTTGCCGCCCTCGACGCGGGCGTGCCCCACCTGAAGGTCTCGAGGACGCGTGCCGGGGTGCACCTGGTGGTCGAGCTGCCCGACGGCGGCCCCGGTGAGTCCGATGTCCTCGCCGTCGCCCGGCAGGCCGGCGTCGGGCTGTTCGGCCTCCAGCCCTGCTGGCACGGGACGCCCCGGAGCCAGGGCGTCATGGTCGGCTTCGGCCGCCCGCCCGAGCACGCCGTGGACGACGCTGTCCACGGCCTCGTGCATGTGCTCGATCGGGCGACCCGCTGAGGCCACGCCCTGGGGGATTCAGCCCGGGTACCAGGCGCTCCAGGTGCCGGATCCGTTGTCGTTGTAGTCCCGCATCCATATCTGGTAGTCGTTCATGACGACCCAGATGGACAGGGACAGCGCTCCGTTGCTGCTCGTGTAGGGGGCGGTGCTCACCTGCCCGACGGCCGACCCGCCCAGGCTGGTCCAGTTGCTGAAGGTCGTGCAGCTCGAACACGCCTGCCAGATGTGGGAGACGGCCCCGTCCGAGGCCCGCACGACGAAGTAGTGGACTCGGCCGTCGTACAGCTCGTAGGTGTAGCCGGCGCCGTAGCCGGGGCCGCAGCGGGCCGTGATCGTGTGGCCCTGCACCTTCACGTTGACCCTGCCGTTGATGCAATCGCCGGTCGACACGGCCCCGGCAGGCTGGACGAGACCCGCGCCGGCGGGGCCGACGACCCCGAGCGTGGCGATCAGGCCGATCAGCGCCAGGTACCGGCCTATCCGCCGGCGCGGCTCTCTCTGTGTTCGGGCGCGCTTCGTCGTCATGGCAATCCTCTTTCGTTTCCGCCGGATGGGGGTGAGGATCGACCATACGGAGAGTGAGGAAGGCGGGACAGAGCCAGTGCGCCACAAACTCGTTGGACCAGTTCGCCGGCCCGGGCCGACGATGGCGCACATGTGCTCTCCGATGCGGCGCGTGGGGCACCCGTCACAGGACCCACGAGCCGCGGGGCGGTAGGTTGCGGTCATGGAGCGGCGGATCTTCGGGCTCGAGAACGAGTACGGGATCACCTTCACCCAGCGGGGCCAGCGGCGGCTGAGCCCCGACGAGGTGGCTCGCTACCTGTTCCGCCGGGTGGTGTCGTGGGGCCGGTCGAGCAACGTGTTCCTCGCCAACGGGGCCCGCCTGTACCTCGACGTCGGCAGCCACCCGGAGTACGCCACGCCCGAGTGCGACTCGATCCTCGACCTGGTCACCCACGACAAGGCCGGTGAGCGCATCCTGGAGCAGCTCCTGGTCTCGGCGGAGGCCCGCCTGCGGGAGGAGGGCATCCGGGGCGTCATCTACCTCTTCAAGAACAACACCGACTCGGCGGGCAACAGCTACGGCTGCCACGAGAACTACCTGACCTCGCGGCGTGACGACTTCAGCCACTACGCCGAGGTGCTGATCCCGTTCTTCGTGTCCCGCCAGATCTACGCGGGCGCCGGCAAGGTCCTGCAGACGGCCCGGGGCGCCATGTACTGCATCGCCCAGCGGGCCGAGCACATCTGGGAGGGGGTGTCGTCGGCCACGACCCGCAGCCGGCCGATCATCAACACCCGCGACGAGCCCCACGCCGACGCCGAGCGCTATCGGCGCCTGCACGTCATCGTGGGCGACTCCAACATGAGCGAGTACGCCACGTTCCTCAAGGTGGGCGCCACCTCGATCCTGCTGCGCATGCTGGAGGACCCCTCGTTCGTGCTGCGGGACATGACGCTCGAGAACCCCATCCGGGCCATCCGGGAGATCAGCCACGACCTCACCGGCAAGCGCACCGTGCGCCTGGCCAACGGGCGGGAGGCGTCCGCGCTGGACATCCAGGGCGAGTACCTGGAGCGGGCCAAGCGCTACGCCGAGACCAAGGGCCTGTCCCCGCTGGAGGACAAGGCACTGGCCATGTGGGAGTACTGCCTCAACGGGCTGGAGTCCGACCCGTTCAAGCTCGACCGCGAGTGCGACTGGGTGATCAAGCACAAGCTGATCGAGGCCTACTGCGCCAAGCACGACCTGCCGCTCAGCCACCCCAAGGTGGCGCTGATCGACCTCCAGTACCACGACGTCAACCGGGAGCGGGGCCTGTTCTACCGGCTCCAGCAGCGCGACATGGTCGAGCGGATCACGACCGACGAGGCCATCGACGAGGCGGTCGAGACCCCGCCCCAGACGACCCGGGCCCGGCTGCGGGGCGAGTTCATCCGCCGGGCCAAGGAGCGCAAGCGGGACTACACGGTCGACTGGGTGCACCTCAAGCTCAACGACCAGGCCCAGCGCACCGTGCTGTGCAAGGACCCGTTCAAGGCCCGCGACGAGCGGGTCGAGCGGCTCATCGCCAGCCTGTAGCCCCGGCGTCCGGGCGCGCATGCCGAGCTTCGTCACCGCCACCGTCACCGAGGTGCTGTCCGAGCGACCGGGCCTGGCCCGCGTCGCCACCGACGCGGGCCGCGCCTACGCCCTCGTCGAGCTGACCGGGCCGGTGGCGGTGGGGGACCGGGTCGTGCTCAACACCACCGCGGTCGAGCTGGGCCTCGGCACCGGCGGCTGGCACGTCGTGCACTGGAACCTGGCCCGCGACGCCTGGTCGCGGCCCGGGCCGGGCCACATCATGAAGGTGCGCTACACGAGCCTCCAGCACGACGCGGGCGCGGCCGAGGAGGACCATCCCGACCTGCCCGCCACGCTGCCGGGCATCCCGGTCGTGGCCTGCTCGCTGCACAGCCAGGTGGCGGTGGTGGCGGCCGTGGTCCGCTCGCAGCTGCCCGGTGCCCGCATCGCCTACGTGATGACCGACGGCGCCGCCCTGCCGCTGGCCCTCTCCGACCTGGTGCACGCGCTGCGCGAGCGCGGCGTCCTCGACGTCACCGTGACGGCCGGGCACGCCTTCGGTGGCGACCTGGAGGCCGTGGCGGTCCCCTCGGCGCTGGCCCTGGCCCACCACGTGGCCGGGGCGGACCTGGTGGTCGTGGGCATGGGCCCGGGGGTGGTGGGCACGGCCTCCGCGCTCGGCACCACCGCGGTCGAGGTGGCGGGGATCGTCGACGCCGCGGCCTCGATGGGCGCCCGGGTGGCGCTGTGCTGCCGGGCGTCGAGCGCCGACCCCCGGGAGCGCCACCGCGGCGTCAGCCACCACGTGCGCACGGTGCTCGACCTGGCCGCCACCCGGGCGGTGCTGCCGCTGCCCGCGGCCCTGGCGCCCGAGCTGGACGGGGCGACGGTGGTCGACGGACCGGACGCGGCCGAGGTGCTGGCCGCGCTCGACCTGGCCGTGACCACCATGGGCCGGGGCCCCGCGGAGGATCCCGCCTTCTTCGCGGCCGCCGCGGCGGCGGGCGAGTGGGCGGCGCGGGCGGTGCGCCAGCCCGAGAACCCCGACAACTAGCCTCGCCATGTGTCCGCCGCCAAGCTGGAACGCCTGCTCAACCTGACGGCGCTGCTGCTGGAGACGCCGCGCCCGCTGTCGGCCCAGGAGATCCGCGAGCGGCTCGGCGCCTACCCCGACGAGCTGGAGGCGTTCCGCCGGTCCTTCGAGCGGGACAAGGACGACCTGCGGGCCATGGGCGTGCCGCTGGAGGTCCACGAGGTGCCGGGCTCGATCCCGGTGGTCGAGGGCTACCGCATCCCCAAGGACCGCTACTACCTGCGCGACCCCGGCCTCACGCCCGAGGAGCTGGCGGCGCTGCGCATGGCCGCCTCGGTGGTCCAGCTGGAGGGCCTGTCGGCCCGCGACGGCCTGTTGAAGCTGGGGGGCCTGGTGGGCGAGGCCGACGGCGGGCTGGGCCTGGCGGTGGGGGCGCTGCCCGCGGGCAACGTCGGCCCGCTGTTCGGCGCCATCGCCGCCCACACGCCGGTGCGCTTCACCTACCGGGGCGAGGCCCGCACCGTCGACCCCTACCGCCTCGACTTCCAGCGGGGCCGCTGGTACCTGAGCGGGTTCGACCACAAGCGCCAGGACGAGCGGGTGTTCCGGCTCGACCGGTTCGAGAGCGCCATCGAGGCCCTGCCCGGCCCCCGCTTCGAGCGCCGGCCCGGGGGCACGCCCGGCGTGCAGCTGGAGCCGTGGCAGATCGGCGAGGCCGCCCCGGTCGAGGCCCGCGTCCTCGTCGACGCCCCCCAGGCGCCCTGGATCGTGCACCACCTGGGCCCGGCCTCGGTGGTCGAGGAGCGCCCGGACGGCTCGGTGGTCGTGACCATGACCGTGACCGCCCGCGACAACTTCCGCTCGTTCGTGCTCACGTTCCTGGACCACGCCGAGGTGCTCGAGCCGGCCGACCTGCGGGAGGAGATCGTCGGCTGGCTGAAGGCGCAGGTGGCATGACCGCGCCCGCGGCCCGCACGAGCGCGCCGGACCGGGTGGCCCGGCTGCTGGCGGTCATCCCCTGGATCGCGGCCCAGGAGGGCCCGACGCTCGACGAGGTGTGCGCCCGCTTCGGCATCAGCCGGCGCAAGCTGGAGGAGGACCTTGCGGTCCTCACGCTGGTGGGCGTCCCGCCCTACACCCCCGACACGCTCATCGAGGTCACGATCGAGGGCGACCGGGTGTGGCTGCGCTTCGCCGAGGTGTTCGCCAAGGCGCTCCACCTGACGCCCGAGCAGGGCCTGGCTCTGGTGGCGGCGGGCACGGCGAGCCAGGGCCTGCCCGGCGGGGACAGCCACGGCCCGCTGGCGACAGCCCTGGCCAAGCTGGCCGACGTGCTGGGCGTGGAGCCGGGCGAGGCCGTCTCGGTGGCGCTGGGCGAGACCCGGCCCGACGTCCTGGACGCCCTGCGGCGGGCCGTGGGCGAGGCCCGGCGGGTCCGCCTCGACTACTACGCCTACGGGCGCGACGAGCGCAGCACCCGCGACGTCGATCCGGTCGCGGTCTTCGCCCACGAGGGCTCGTGGTACGTGCGGGGCTGGTGCCACCAGGCCGGCGGCCACCGCCTGTTCCGGGTGGACCGGGTGGTGGAGGTGACCCCGCTCGACCAGACCTTCGACGCCGCGGCCCTGGCCGGCGCGACCGACGCCGGCGGGGTGTTCGCCGCGGGGCCGGAAGACCCCCGGATCACACTTGACGTAGCACCGTCCGCGCGTTGGGTGGTCGACACGTACCCGGTGGAGGACGTCCGCACCACCGAGGACGGCCGGCTGCGGGTGCGCCTCGCCGTCACGGCGACGCCCTGGCTGGAGCGGCTCCTGCTGCGCCTGGGCCCCGACGCCCGCGTGGTGGAGGCCGATGACCCTGCACACCGGGACGCCGGCCGGCGGGCCGCTGAGCGCATCCTGGACCGCTACGGCGGGGCATGAGAGGCAGCGCCAGGCTGTGAATCCGCTATGAATCAGGCCAGGGAGGCCACCGATCGGCCGGGGCGCGCGCTAGCCTCCACGACGCCGTGCGTGACGTCTCCTCCCCCTCTGGTCTCTCTGGCGACGACCGGGGTGACGCACCAGGTACCGCCGCCGGCCGGCCTACCGACCGCCGCGGTCCTGGGCCCCGCCACCTCGCCGCCGACGGGGACGCGCGCCCGAGCATCCCTCTGCCCCGCACCGGCGGCGTCGCCGCCGCCCGCGCCCGGGCCCGCACCCCGGTCGACGGCAACGGCCGCGACGGTGAGCCGAAGGACGACGAGTGGTCCGACGACGCGGGCAAGGCGCTCGAGATCAAGCCCCAGCGCAGCCTGCGCCGCACGGTCTTCGAGTGGGCCGCCGTCATCCTCGGCGGCATCGTCATCGCCCTGGTGGTCGAGGCGTTCCTGGTCCAGGCCTTCTGGATCCCGTCGCCGTCGATGGTCCCCACGCTGGAGGTGGGCGACCGGGTGCTGGTCAACAAGCTCGCCTACAAGCTCCACGACGTCCACCGCGGCGACGTCATCGTGTTCACCCGCCCGCCGGCGGCGCGCAACGGCAGCGACACGGAGATCAAGGACCTGATCAAGCGGGTGGTCGCCGTGGGCGGCGACACGATCGAGGCCCGTGACGGCCGGGTCTACGTGAACGGCGAGCTCATCGACGAGCCCTATCTCGAGCCGGGCACCGTCACCGACCGGCTGCCCTCGACGACGATCCCCGAGGGCCAGGTGTTCGTGATGGGCGACAACCGCGAGAACAGCGAGGACAGCCGGTTCTTCGGGGCCATCGACGAGGACACCATCGTGGGGCGCGCCTTCGTCAAGGTGCTGCCCCTCACCGACCTGGGGTGGTTGTGAGGCGCGGCTCCCGCCCGCGCTCAGTCCTCACCGTCGGGGTAGGCGGCCCGCACGGCGTCGACCATGCGGTCGACCCAATCGCTGTAGACACCGTCGATGCCCAGGTCCAGGAGCTCGTCGAGTATCCGTGGCAGCTGGGCGTCCCAGGCGAACGCCAGCACACCGAAGCGGTGGAACAGCGTGGTCAGGCCGCCGGTCCAGTCCAGGTGGTGCATGTTGATGGCGTCGATGCCCTCGGCCGCCAGGGTGGCGGCACGGCGCTCGGCCCCCTCCTTGAGGCGGCCGATGCGGGTGGAGTCGACCAGCCGCACCTCCGCGCAGCGGCCCCGCCACTCGACGAGCTGCTCCCAGCGCCAGTGGCACAGCCACAGGTTGGTGAGCGCGTCGTCGCCCGCGGCCCGGGCCACGGCCACCACGCGGTCGAAGGCGGCGGGGTCCTTGACGTCGAGCGACACGGGCACGGCCGTGCCGCAGGTGGCGTACAACTGTTCGAGAGTAGGGATGTGGTCCGGGAGCTCCGCCCGGGTCACGCTCCCGATGGGCCGGCGGCGCACCCGGCCCACGACGCCGTCGTGATCGAGTACGGCTTCGCCGTCGGCGGTGATCCAGACGTCGCTCTCGAGGCCCGTGGCTCCCAGCCGCAGGGCCAGCGTGAAGGCCGCAAGCGTGTTCTCAGGGGCATGAGCACGCGCTCCGCGGTGAGCGAAGGCAATAGGTGGTATCACGGCAGCGGGCACACGAGTGGGCATGGACACACTTTCCGGGTGACGACGGAGCTAGTTGGACCGCCGTCATGATGTCCCGTTCTCGCTCTCTCATCTGGTAGTACGAGATTGAGGAGAGTCATGGCCACGCTGATCCGAGCCACGTGCAGCGACTGCGGCGACGTCGAGCTGGGGACACGCGACCTCGTTGTCCGCCTCTGTGAGGACACCGACTCGGGCACCTACGTCTTCCGGTGCCCGAACTGCGCGCACCCGGTCGTGCGTCCCGCCGACCGTTCCACCATCGACCTGCTGGTGTCCTCCGGGTGCCGGCTGGAGGTGTGGAACATGCCGGCCGAGATGGTCGAGCCCCGTCCCGAAGGCGAGGCCTTCACCTGCGACGACCTCATCGACTTCCATGAGGTGCTCGAAGGCGACGGCTGGTTCGACGAGCTGCTCCACGCCCACCGCCGGCGTCTCTAGGTGGTGGCGCGGGCGTGACCCTGGTGTGGGCCGTGCCCGTGGTGGCGGCCGCGCTGGCCATGGCGTGGCTGCTGGCGCGGGCCCGGGCCCTGGAGGACGCCGTCACAGACCTCGCCACCGAAGCCCGCGAGCTGCACCGGCTGCGGGCGCCCCTGGCCGAGATCCGCCGCGCAGCGGACGACACCGACGCCCTCGTGACCGACTTCCGGGTCGCACACGCTGCTGACGCCGAGGAGCCTTCCGGCGACTCGCGGTAAAGGGCGGCCCCGGCTCTAGACTGCGGGCCATGTTCAACGTCGGCGGCGGCGAGCTGCTGGTGATCATGTTGCTCGCGCTGATCGTTCTCGGTCCCCAGAAGCTGCCGGGCGCCGTGCGCCAGGCCGGCCGGGTGATGGGTGAGGTGCGGCGCATCTCGTCGGGCTTCCAGCAGGAGCTGAAGGACGCCTTCGACCACGAGGACGACGTCGTCGACCTCCCGACCCGCCGGCGAGAGTCCGTGCCGCTGGCCTCCACGGTGGCCGAGACCGAGGCGGACCACGCAGGCACATCCTCCGAGGCCGGCGGCGACGAACCTGAAGCAGAGATCCACGACGAGACCGACGACCGTCAGGACGACGCTGCGGATGGCCCGGTGCCCACTCCGACGCTCACCACCCCCGAGCTCGACGACGACGAGACGGTCGCGCCCGCGATGGCCGCAGCCCTCGACGAGATCGTCACCCCCCTCGCGCCGGCGCCCGAGCCCACCGAGGCGGACGCCGCTGACGGGACCGGCGACGCCGGTGACCACCGCGCCGCGTCCTGACGCGCCCCGGAGCTGACCATGGCCAAGGCCCAGCCTGCCGCCCTCGATCCCGGCATGACGCTGGTCGAGCACCTGACCGAACTGCGTCGCCGCCTCATCATCAGCGTGCTGTCCATCGCGGTCTGCATGCTGATCGCGTTCATCGCCTACAACTGGATCCTCCACATCCTGCTGGCCCCCTACCGCGACCTGGTCAACACCCGGCCCGACCGGGTGCTGGGGAACGGCAGCCTGCTGGCGACCGACCCGCTGGAGGGCTTCGGCGTCCGCATCAAGACCGCGGCCTATGCGGGCATCGCCCTGGCCATGCCGGTGATCCTGTGGCAGGTCTGGAAGTTCGTGACCCCGGGGCTCTACCCGAACGAGCGCCGCTACGCGATCCCGTTCGTGGTCAGCGCCCTGGCCCTGTTCATCATGGGCGCCACGCTCGCCTACTACACCCTGCCCAAGGCCCTGCAGTGGCTGGTCGACATCGCGGGCGGCAACTTCGTCACCGCCTACACGGCGGGCAAGTACTTCCAGCTGGTGGTGTACATGATGCTGGCGTTCGGGATCGGCTTCGAGTTCCCGATCGTGCTGATCTTCCTCCAGCTCGCCGGCGTGCTGACGCCCGACATGCTGGCGCGCGCCCGGCGCTTCTCCATCGTGGGCATCTGCATCCTGGTGGCGATCATCACGCCGTCGGGCGACCCCATCAGCATGCTGGTGCTCTCGGTCCCGATGTGCATCTTCTACGAGGCGTCGATCCACATCGGCCGCTTCGTCACCCGCGGCCGCCGGCAAGAGGCCGCCGCGTGACCGACGCCCCGCGCCCGTCGGGCGGCGGGGCGACCGGGGTGGGGCTCCTGGCCGACGCCTACCCGTTCGAGCTCGACGCCTTCCAGGTCCGGGCCGTCGCGGCCCTCGACGACGGGCGCTCGGTGCTGGTGGCCGCGCCCACCGGGTCGGGCAAGACGGTGGTGGCCGAGTACGCGGTGGCGCGGGCCCTGGCGGAGGGGACCAAGGCGTTCTACACGACGCCCATCAAGGCCCTGTCCAACCAGAAGTACGCCGACCTGGCCCGGCGCCACGGGGCGGACCGGGTGGGTCTGCTGACCGGCGACAACAGCATCAACGGCGACGCCCCGGTGGTGGTCATGACCACCGAGGTGCTGCGCAACATGATCTACGCCGGGTCGTCCGCCCTCCACAACCTGCGCTTCGTGGTGCTCGACGAGGTCCACTACCTCCAGGACGCCTACCGCGGGCCGGTGTGGGAGGAGGTGATCATCCACCTGCCGCCCGAGGTGGCGCTGGTGTGCCTGTCGGCCACGGTCTCCAACGCCGAGGAACTGGCCGAGTGGCTGACCACGGTCCGGGGCCCGACGACCCTGGTGCTGGAGGAGCAGCGGCCGGTCGAGCTGCGCAACCTCTACCTCGTGGGCGACCGCCAGAGCGAGCAGCCCCACCTTCTGCCCACCCTGGTGGACGGCCGGCCCAACCCCGAGGCCGACAAGCTCGACCACGACACGCAGGCCGGGCGCGGCCCGCGCCGGGGCAACCGCCGGCCGCGCCGCCGGTTCTTCACCCCCCGCCGGCCCGAGGTCATAGAGATGCTGGGGGAGCGCGAGATGCTCCCCGCGCTCTACTTCATCTTCAGCCGCATGGGCTGCGAGGAGGCGGTGGCCGCGTGCCTCGACGCCGGGCTCCGGCTCACCACCCCCGACGAGCGGGTGCGGATCCGGGACATCGTCGAGGAGCGGACCGCCTCGCTCACCGACGACGACCTCGACGTGCTGGGCTACGACCGCTGGGCCGCGGCGCTGGAGCACGGCCTCGCCGCCCACCACGCCGGCATGGTCCCGCCCTTCAAGGAGGCGGTCGAGGCCTGCTTCGTCGAGGGCCTCGTCAAGGCGGTGTTCGCCACCGAGACGCTGGCCCTCGGGGTCAACATGCCCGCCCGCTCGGTGGTGATCGAGCGGCTGACCAAGTTCACGGGCGAGGCCCGGGCCTTCCTGACGCCGGGGGAGTACACCCAGCTGACCGGGCGGGCAGGGCGCCGCGGCATCGACGATCTGGGCTACGCCATCGTGCTGTGGTCGCCGTTCGTGCCCTTCGACCAGGTGGCCTCGCTGGCGTCGAGCCGGACCTACGGCCTGCGCTCCGCCTTCCGGCCCACCTACAACATGGCGGCCAACCTGGTGCGCCGCTACGAGCCGCCCGAGGCGCACCACCTGCTCAACCTGTCCTTCGCCCAGTTCCAGGCGGACCGGGCCGTGGTCCGCTCCGAGGCCCGCATCGAGCGTCAGCAGGACAAGCTGGCCCGCCTGCAGGCCGAGGCCCGGTGCGAGCGGGGCGACGTGGCCGAGTACCGCGACCTGTTCCTGGCCGAACGGGAAGCCGCCCGGGCCCAGCGGCCGGTCAAGGGGGCGTTCGACTTCGCGCTGTCCAAGCTGGTGCCCGGCGACATCGTGGAGCTGGGCAGCCAGCGCCTGGCCGTGCTGTCGATCGCCTACCGCAAGGGATCGCCCCGGCTCAAGGCGCTCGACCGCGACGGCGAGCCGGTGACGCTGGGCATCGACGACATGCCCGAGCCGCCGCATCGGGTCGGCCGCCTGGACATGCCCCGCCCCTACCAGCCCAACAACCGGGCGTTCCAGCACAAGGTGGCCGACGAGCTGCGCCGGGCCCGCCTCGCGCCCCGGCGCTCGTCCGGCCCGCCCGCGTCCGGCAACGGGGAGGGCGTGGCCGACGGTGACGGCCGCACCCCGGAGGCGGCGCAGCTCGCCGCCCACCCCGTCCACGAGTGCCCGGACCGCGACGCCCACCTGCGGGCCGAGGCCCAGCGCCGGCGGGCCGTCCGGGAGCTCGAGGACATGCGCCGCGAGGTGCG
>DATBGF010000363.1:0-6261 GCA_036558145.1 Acidimicrobiales bacterium | reverse complement strand
CTTACGACTGGCTCGCGACCGGCGCCTGCATGGCCAACCCGGGGGCGGTCTGCGGCAACTCGCGCGACGCGGCGAGCTGGTGGCTCGTCGTCGACATCGACGCCCGCGTGCTGCGGTGGCACCGCCAGGAGCTCAAGTCCCGACAAGCCGGCGCTGCCGGCGGGTGAGCCACATCGTTCCCAGCAACGGCCCCGCCCCCTGGGCGTACGATCCGCACATGCTTTGGCCGGAGGAGTACGAGGGGCTGCGTGCCGAGGCGCGGGAGATGGCCTCCACGATCGCCGATCTCTACGGAGTCGAGGCCATCGCCTCGGATGCCGCTGGGAGCGGGCCGGAGGAACGGCTCGCGGCGCAGCGCGCGGGGCTTGCCGCGCTGGAGCAGGTCTCGCCCGCGGGGCGGGACGAGACGATCGCCGGAGTCCCGTGCCGCGTGTTCGACGCCGGCACCGCGACCGGGACGTACCTGCATTTCCATGGCGGGGCGATGATCATGGGCAGCCCCCGGCTGAACGACCTCGCCAACGCGGCGGCGGCTGTGGAGCACGGCGTGCGGGTCGTCTCGGTCGACTACCGGCTCGCGCCGGAGCACCCGTTCCCGGCGGGGAGCGACGACTGCCTGGCCGTCGCCCGAGCGGAGCTCGAGCGCTCGGACGGCCCGATCGTTGTCGGCGGCGAGTCGGCCGGCGGCTACTACGCGGCGCTGACGGCACTGCGGATCCGGGACGAGCTCGGTGCCATCGACCGCATCGCCGGCGCCAACCTCGTCTTCGGCGTCTACGACCTCAGCGGCACCCCGTCGAACGTCGCGAGCCGGCCGAGCGACGTGCCCGACATCCTCGACGGCCGCGGCATGGCGAGCCTCGTCGAGGCCTGCCTCCCGGGGCGGACCGTGCTCGAGGCCCGCGATCCCGCCTACTCACCGCTCTACGCGGACCTGACCGGCCTGCCGCCTGCGCTGTTCACCGTGGGACACGCCGACCATCTCCTCGACGACAGCCTGTTCATGGCCGCGCGCTGGCACGCGTTCGGCAACGAGGCCGAGCTCGCTGTCTACCCGGACTGCATCCACGGCTTCACCGGCTTCCCGATGGAGCTCTCGAAGCGCGCCAACCTGAGGATCGACGACTTCCTCCGCCGCTGCTTCAGCACCTGAGGATCAGCCCTGGGCCCATCCCCCAGAGTGAGCGGCCAGGCCGGGAGACTGGGGGCATGGCATTCGGACAGCAGGCAGGGCCGCCGGCGTCGCGGCGGGAGGTGCAGGAGCTGCTCACGCTGCTGCAGGACGCCGGCCACACGGACTTCCGCGATGCCCGCGGGCCGATGGGGTTCACCCAGCGCCAGGCGGCCGGGAAGTTCACGCGCGACGAGGCGGCGGCGTTCATCGCCCAACTGCAGGAGTCCGAGTCGTCAGGAGAGCCCGCCGCACCCCGGCCGCCGACCCCGCGGGTGTCAGCCGCCGAGCAGATGCTGCGGCGCATGCCGGCCGAGCAGCTGGCAGCCGAGCTGCAGCGCCGCGGCTGGGTCGTCGTCCAGCCCTGATCGCCGGCACTCGTCCGACCTACAGCCTCACTGGCCGGCCGGCGGTGGCCGGCGGATCTGGGCGGTGGCGGTGGCGACCGCCACGACCTCGCCGTCGGCGTCGACCAGCTCGCCGCTCATGAAGCCGACGTCGCGGCCCTTGCGGACGATGCGGCCGCGGCCCAGCAGCCGCCCGGGCCGGGCGGGGCGGAGGAACTGCACGTGCAGGTCGGTGGTGGGGGCGGACACGCCCGGTCCCAGCGTGGCCACCAGCGCGGGCCCGAGGGTGTCGTCGAGCATGGCCGCCAGCAGGCCGCCCTGGACCACGCCGAACGGGTTGAGGAACTGCTCGGTGGCCTCGAACGCCGTCTCGATGGTGCCGGCCTCCGGGTCGATGGCCACCAGCTCCCAGCCCAGCAGCACCGCGGCCGGCGGCGGATCGGCCCGCCCCTCCATCACGTCCCAGAACGGGCCCTGCCTCTCCATGTGGCGTAGTCTCCCATGCCACCGAACAGTCCTTGACAGGCATATAACCAGATAGGAATATAAAGGCCGTGCCCACGGACACGTTCGCCGTCCTGGCCGAGCCGACCCGGCGCCGCATCCTCGACCACCTGCGGGGGTCCGAGGCGAGCGTCGGCGAGCTGGTCCGCACCCTGACGGTCAGCCAGCCTGCGGTGTCCAAGCACCTGCGCGTGCTGCGGGACGCGGGCTTCGTGTCGTGCCGCATCGCCGCCCAGCACCGCATCTACCGCATCGAGCCCGGCCCCCTGCGCGAGGTCGACGGCTGGCTGGAGCCCTACCGGCGGCTGTGGGCGCGCCACTTCGACGCGCTGGAGCGTCACCTCGACAACCTGGAGGACGAGCGATGACCGAAGCTTTCGATCCCGGCCCCCTCGCCGACGTCGGCACCGAGGTGGGCGACGGAACCTGGACCCTCGTGCTCACCCGCGAGCTCCGCCATGCCCCGGCGCTGGTGTGGGCTGCGCTCACCGAGCCCGGCCAGCTCGAGGCGTGGAGCCCGTTCACGGCCGACCGCGACCTCGGGACCCCGGGCGACGCCACGCTCACCCACATCGACGGCGAGGTCCACGAGGACATCCCCGCCAAGGTCATCCGGGCCGAGCGACCCCGCCTGCTGGAGTACACCTGGGGCCCCGACCTGCTCCGCTGGGAGCTGGAGCCCACCGCCGCCGGCACCCGGCTGACCCTCCGCCACCAGACGGCCGACCCCGAGATGGTCTCGAAGGTGGCTGCGGGCTGGCACCTGTGCCTGGTCGTGGCCGAGCACCTGCTCGACGGCGACCCCATCGGTCCCATCCGGGGACAGGACGCCACGAACTACGGCTGGGACGACCTGAACGAGGCCTACGCCAAGCGCCTGGCGGACGGATGACCTGAGAACCCCAACTCTCTGCGTGGCTATCTACTCACGGTGAGTTACGATCGTGGGCCGTGGACGTGGCGGCGTCGGTCACCCTGCTCGGGACCTGGCGAGCGACGGTGGCGGGCGCCGACGTCCCGGTGCCCGCGGCCTGCCAGCGGATCGTGGCCCTGCTCGGGTTGTCCGGCCGGCTCTCCCGGCCCTACCTCGCGGGCACGCTGTGGGGCGACCTCGACGACGTCCGGGCCCTGCGCCGCCTGCGCTCCACGCTCTGGCGGCTGCCGGCCGCGGCCCGCCCGCTGATCGAGGTCACGGACACGGCCCTGCGCCTCGCCCCCGGCGTCGACGTGGACGTCACCCGGGTCACGGCCATGGCCCACGCCCTGACCGAGGGGACCGGGGAGGTCGCCCCCGACGAGGCGCTGGCGATGCTGTCCGGGCCGGACCTGCTCGTGGGCTGGTACGACGACTGGGTCGTGCCCGAGCGCGAGCGGCTCAACCAGCTGCGGGTCCACGCCTTGGAGGCCCTGGCGGACCGGCTCACCGCGGGCCGGCACTTCGGGGCCGCCATCGAGGCCGGGTTCGCCGCCATCCGGGCCGATCCGCTGCGCGAGAGCGCCCACCGCATCGTCATCCGCGCCCATCTCGCCGAGGGCAACCCGGCCTCGGCGCTGCGCCAGTACGACCGCTACCGGCGCCTGCTCCACAGCCAGCTCGGGCTGGACCACCCCAGTCCGGACATGGTGGCGCTGGTCGAGTCCATCGGGTGACGGCGGCGGGACGGCCGGCGCGCGCGGGCGCGACTGCCGCCGTGGCCCACTGGGCGGCATGAGCGAACCTATCCCGTCCGGTACCTGGCTGCCCCCCTCCGCCGACCTCCCGACCTACCGGGTGTCCCTCGCTGCGGCGTGGGCGCGCGGCGAGCTCCACGCCATCGGCGGTGACGCCGGCGACGGCTCGCCTCCCACCGGGAGCCACGACGTCTTCGATCCCTCGACCGGCGTGTGGGCGTCCGGGCTCGCCCTGCCGACCGCCCGGTCCTCCGCCGCGGTGACGGTCGTCGGCAGCGACATCTACGTCATCGGCGGCTTCACCTGGACCGCCGGCGGGTCCCGCCAGCCGCTGGCCAGCAACGAGATGTACGACCACTCGTCCGGGACCTGGCAGACCCGGGCCCCGATGCCCACCCCGCGCGGCCTGGCCGCCATCGGGGAGATCGACGGGCTGGTCTACGTGGTCGGCGGCCAGGCCCCGGGCAGCTGCGACCTGAACCAGGTGTACGACCCGGACGCCGACCACTGGGCGCCGGCCGCGCCGCTCCCGTCCGCCCGCGCCGGCATGGCCGCGGGTGTGGTGGAGAGCGGGCTCTACCTGTGCGGCGGGTCCGGCGACGGCGAGAAGGTCCTCGACATGCTGCAGCTGTACGACCCCGTGAAGGACGCCTGGTCGACCCTCCCGCCGATGCCGACCGCCCGCTGGCTGGCGGCGGGCTGCGACGCCCAGGGCCTGGTGTTCGCGCTCGGCGGCTCGTCGTACAAGGCGGAGGTCCCGATGACGACGAACGAGGCGTACGACCCCCGCAAGGGCGTCTGGCTGACCGGACCGCCGATCCCGCCCACCGACATCAACTGGTCGGTGGCGGCCGGTGGTGAGACAGGCACCAAGGGCGGTGCGGTCCACCTGCTGGCCGGCACCGTGGAGGGCACGGTCGAGAACCTGGTCTACGAGCTGAGCTGAGCCCGCCCCCGTGACGCAGGCGGGACGGATCGCGCGCGCCGGCGGGACACCCAGCGTGGCCTACTGGCCGCCTTCTCCCCACCGACGGAAGCGAGCGGACCATGGCTGATTCCGGCATCACGGGCACGTGGCAGTCCCCCTATCCCAACCTTCCCACCTACCGGACCGTGCTCGGCCTCGCCCAGGACCAGGACGGCAACCTCCACGCCATCGGCGGCACCGGCGCCGACGGGAATCCCACGAACCTCCAGGAGGAGTACGAGCCGGAGTTCGGCAACTGGCAGACCGCCAGCCCCATGCCGACGCCCCGGTCGTCCCCCGCCGTCGCGGTGATCGGCACGCAACTGTTTGCCATCGGCGGCTACACCTTCACCACCAACGGGCCGCGCCAGGCCCTGGGGACCAACGAGATGCTCGACCTCACGACGGGCACCTGGACGACGTGTTCGCCCATGCCCACGCCTCGCGGCCTGGCCGCGGTCGGCGTCATGGACGGGAAGATCTTCATCGTCGGCGGCCAGGGCGACGACAGCCTGGGCGACAACCAGGTGTACGACCCGGCGGCCGACGACTGGGACATCGCGTCCCCGCTCGCCGTCAACCGGGGCGGCCTCGCCGGCGCAGTGGTGAACAACGCCCTCTACCTGGCCGGTGGCGCGGGCGACGACGAGAAGGTCCTCGACATCATGGAGATGTACGACCCGGTCCACGACAGCTACACGGAGCTGGCGCCCCTGCCCACCGCCCGCTGGCTGGCCGCCGGGGCCCCCTCGCAGGACGTGGTGTTCGTCATGGGTGGGTCCAGCTTCTCCACCGAGGACCCGCTCGCCGTGAACGAGTACTTCGATCCCCACACCGGGGCCTGGGCGACCGGTGACCCCATCCCGGTCGGCAACATCGGCTGGTCGGTGGCGGCCGTCGGCGGGACCGGCCCGACGACGGGCGGGGTCAGCCTGCTGGCGGCCACGACCGCGGGCACCGTCGAGGACCTCGTGTACCAGGTCCAGGGCGTGGGGGAGGGCGGCGGCTCGTAGCCGCTAGTCCGGCAGCTCGGCCAGGACCCGGCCCGCGATCGGGGCGGCCACCTGGCCGCCGACGCCGCCGTTCTCCACGAGGACGGACACGGCCAGGTCGCCCCGGATGCCGATGAACCAGGCGTGCGTGGGCGGCGGGTTGCCGGCCCCGAACTCGGCCGTGCCGGTCTTGCCGGCGATGTCGGCGCCCGGCACCGCCGCCGCGGTGCCGCTGCCCTCGCGCACGACGCGGCGCATCAGCTCGTGGATGATGTCCGGGGTCCCGGCCGCCAGCTGCGTGGACGCGGGCGGCGCCGGGGCGGCCTGGTCCTCGCCCTCGGCGGCCGGCGGGTCCCGCAGCAGGACCGGCGCGTCCCAGGTCCCGTCGATGATCGTGCCCGCCACCGTGGCCATGTGCAGCGGGCTGGCGGTCACCTCGCCCTGGCCGATCACCGCCGCCGCGTGCTCTGTGGCGTCCGCGGGTGCCGGGAAGCTGCCGCCCTCGGTGTCGAGGCCCACGTTGTAGTCGGTGTTGAAGCCGAAGCTCTGGGCCGCGGTGGTCAGGGCGTCGTCGGGGACGTCGGCCGCGGCCGAGATGAAGGCCGTGTT
>DATBGF010000362.1:0-5767 GCA_036558145.1 Acidimicrobiales bacterium | reverse complement strand
TGCCGTCGAGGCCGTGGACGCCGGGATCGCCGGGTCGTGCGACCACCACGGGCCGGCCCTGGTCCGCCTCGGTGCTCAACTGCCCCCAGCGCACGACGATGTACCTGAGGTTGTCGTTCGCGGCCGAGGGATCGCTGTCGTACGGCTTCTCCAACGTGATGCGGGCGGCGTTCACGACCGCGATCCTTTGCCGGGTCCGCGGGTCGTAGTAGTAGCTGGTCTGGGTGTGGACGATGTTCTTGTTCCGGAAGTTGGCGGCTTTGACCCCCTCGGCCAGGGCGTTGGTGAGGCCGACAGGCGCTGCGGCCCAGCCACGCCCGTAGCCCAGCGGGCCCTTCAGCTCCTTCGGCATGCCGCCCGCGTAGGGCGGCGGTGCTGTGCTGCCCGGCTCGCCGGTGTAGCGGCCGGGAGCCTTGCCCCCGTCGCCCGGCTTGGCGATGCCGCCGACGCCGGGCGCGGGTACCGCCGGATCGCGGACGCCTGCGCCCGGCCCGAGGACGGGCATACCGTTCTCGTCGAACTGCAGGTAGCGATAGGCCGAGGCCGGTGCGAACCAGCCGTGGGGGTCGGTCGAACCCCCCATCGCGCCGTGGGTCACGGCGGCCGCTATCCCGACCCCGCTGTCCGGGTTGGTGAAGTCGACCGTCGCCTCGGTGCGTCCCACCGGCGTGGCGCCGGGGGGCGGCGCGGCGGAGACGACGTACGGATAGCCGTCGGGGCCCCGAATCTCGGTCTGCCCGTCGCCACGGCGCCTGATCGTCGACGGGCCCGACAGGGCGCCGGCGCCCACCAGGGGCCCCGGGTTCGCCCAGCGGCCGAGCGCGGCCTGCAAGGCGGCGTCGTCCATGTACCTGGTGCCGGGTGGGTCACCGGGCCCGGACGCGGGCGCCCCCGGGGCGACCGGGCCCTGCCAGCCCCACGGGACTCCGGCGCGGTAGCCACCCGCCCGGCGGAACTCGGCGGCGACCCGGACCAGGCGGGTGTCGAGCTCGTTGCCCGTGCTCCTCGCCGTGGCCAGGGCGCCGACGAGGCCCTCGGCACTGATGCTGACCCGCAACGGGTTCTGCCTCGCGCCCGAGAAGCCGGCGATCGCGTTCGCGAGGCCGCCGCGCACGACGGCCTGCTCCAGTGTGTCCTTCACCTCCGCGGGCACGGCCGCGGCGGCACGCTCAAGCTTCTCGGGGTCCGCGCTCGCGGTTGCCATCTTCCGGTCTCCTCGGCTCTCCCAGCTCTCCGTCGGCTCTGCACCGGCGCCCCGGTCCCCTGCGGCGGGAGGACCGGGGCCCGGTTGGCCTCGTCAGCGACCGCCGGCGGTGAAGATGTCGCCGGCGATCCTCGTGCAGGTCTCGGCGATGTCCCCGAGCTGGGTGCCGATCCTGGTCAAGGTGGTGCGCACCTCGCCTTCCCAGTGGCTCTTCCACCTCGAGGCATCAGGGCCTGTCCACTGCGATTCGTTGGCGAGGGTGTTGCCCTGGCTGAGCAGGGACTGGATCTTGGTCTGGTTGGTCGAGACCTGGCTCTCCAGGCGCCTGGCCGTCTGCTCGGTCTCGGTGGTCACTGAAACGACCATCGGGGTCACCTCCTGGTGGTTCGTGGGGTCTCGGCCCTCAGCTGATGCCCTGGCCGCCCGCCCGCTGGATGTTGTTGGCCGACGTCTCGGCGTCGGAGTTCATCTCCCGCAGGGCCTCGATCGACTGGTTCAGGTTCGTCGTGATCTGGCCCGCCCAGGCCTCTGCGAAGTCGTCGCGGTGGGGACCCTGCCAGTTGGTGTTGTTGGCGAGGTTGTTGCCGGTCGTGAGGATCAGCTGCAGCTCCTCGTCGAGCTGGTTGACCTGGCCCTGCAGGGCGCTGGCCGCTTGCAGGGTCTGCTCGGATGCCGACACTTGCCCGTCACCCATGGTGACCTCCTTCCACGGAACCGGCGGCTGCCGGATCGGTCGAACTGCCTTGACCTTCTGGTCGCGCCGAACCACGCATCGGTTGCAGGGTTCTCGCGCTCACCTCCTCCTCGGCGTGACACGCCCGTGCCATGGCCGTGGCACGGGCGCCGCCGCCCTCTCGGCCGATCAGATGATCCGCAGGCTGAGCAGGGGGTTGTGGAGGTCGGCGCCGTCGAGCCAGAGACCGCCGACGACCTCGAGGATCTTGGGCTGGGCGATGACGTGCTGGCGCAGCGTGGTCAGGTCCCGGAGCCGTCGCTCGAGCGGGTTGCGCGTGTAGATCGACGAGCTGCCGACGGTGTCGGCCAGGAGCTGCACGGCTTCGTGGCACGAGTGGCAGACGTGGCTGACGGCACCGGCGAGCGCGGCCCGCTGGCGGTGCGACGGCATGCCGCCCGCCTCCAGCGCCGTCCAGAGGTCGCCGACGACGTCACGGGTGTAGCTGCGCGACGAGCCGACCATGGCCTCGGCCCGGGCGAGGCCGGTCCGGACCCGGCCGTCGTCCCGGGCCGGTCGCTGCTCGGGCAGCAGGATCCGCTCGGCGAGCATCTCCTCGGCCGCGTCGAGCGCACCGAGGGCGATGCCGAGCGGCACCGCCACGATGTTGTGGAAGAAGGCGCCGGGCCACGAGTAGAGGGCGCCCTCGCGGTGGCCGGCGAGCTCGTCGAACAGGAACGTGTGCTCGGCGGGGACGAACACGTCGTCACACTCGACGGCGTGGCTGCCGCTGCCGGCGAGGCCGGTCGTGTACCAGGTGTCCGCGATCCGGACGCGGTCGGGTGGGAGCAGGGCGATGCGGTGCTCGGGGAAGCCGCCGGCTCCCGTCACCAGCGTGCCGCCGGCGTGCACGACGGCCCCGGCCACCATCACGTCGGCGTGGGTGCACCCGCTGCAGAACGGCCAGCGGCCGGACAGGCGGTAGCCGCCTTCGACCGTGTCGAGCCGCCCGATCGGCTGCTGGATGAACCCGGCGGTGACGGCGTCGAGGTCCCGGTAGAGGGTGCGCCCGACCTCGTCGTCGAGCGCGGCGGAGAAGAAGCCGCCGTCGGAGCCGATCATCGCGCACCAGCCGGCCGATCCGTCCGCCCGGGACAGCTCCTCGATGATGTCGATCTGGGTGAGCATGTCCAGCTCGGGGCCGCCCCACGAGCGGGGCATCGGCATGCGGAACGCGCCGGCCGCGCGCAGGGCCTCGACGGCCCGGTCGGTCAGCCGGCGCCCGCGCTCGCAGGCGTCGGCCTCCTCCCGCAGCAACGGGGCGATGGTGCGGGCGTTGGCGAGGATGGACGGGCCGTCGAGCGCCTGGCCGGACTGGACGGTCGTGGTGCCGGTCGTTGAAGCCATGCCTCCGACGCTGCGACGCGGAGCTGGTCAACCACCAGACGGAGAGCTGCCGGATCTCTGCCGGTCGTCGTGCTCGTCGGGGTGGAGCTCCAGGTGCCAGAGCCGCTCGACGATCCGCGAGACCCCTCGGTCGAGGTGGTCGCGGTAGGTGCTGAACGGCAGGCCGAGCAGCTCGGCTGCCTTCTCCTGGGTGGGCGCCGGCCGCAGGTAGGTCCGGTCGAGCGCCCGATGGGCCTTGGTGGCGTGGGGATCGGCGGCCAGCGCCTCGGCGGCCTCGTCGATCAGCACGGCCACCCCGGCAGCCCCGGCCCCGGCGGCGGTGCCGAACCGCTCCCGCACCGAGCGCGCCCGGGCGAGCGGGTTGGTGGCGAGCCGGTCGGGCCGGTGCCGGTCGCGCAGCGCTCGGCGCACGGCGTCCCGGAACTCGGCGTGGGACAGGACCGTCAGCGGGTCCGGAGCGGTGACCCCGGCGGGAACCACGATGCCGGAGCCGTCGTCGAGCTCGCGGTGGCCCATCATCGTGATGAAGTCCTTCCAGGGGACCTGCCGCCAGTCGTGGGCGAACACCAGGTGTGGCCGGCCGCCGCAGGTGAACTCGGCCTCGGGCACCCGCCGGTAGTCGATGTAGTCGAACAGGGCGTCGACGTCGTGCGATCCGAAGGCGGCGACGAAGTCCCAGGCCAGCTGGGGCGTCTGCGTCGTGTGGAGGACGTGGGCAACGCTGAACCCCTCCCAGGCCGGGGACGGTGACTCGGCCTCCGCACGGGCGTCCACGACGAAGCGGACCATGGTCACGACCTCCCCGGGTCGGGGCGGGTCGCGGTGCTCCCAGAACGATCGGGCGGCGCGGGTGGCAGGGTCGCCGTCGATGTCCTCCGCCGAGGCCCGATCGAGCCGGAGGAAGGCCGCGAACCCGGCGAGCTCGTCCTCGACCCGGAAACCCAGGAAGGCCTCGGGCTGGCGGTCGAGCCAGTAGCGCACCACCGCCGCCTCCGCCCGGTCCAGCCGGCGGCCGGCCAGCGCCAGCACGACCGAGCGATCCGCGTCATCCCCGAGCGTGTCGATCTCGACCGAGCCGAGACGACCCCAGTCGAACAGCGGCGCCATCACGGCGTTGTGGCGGTGGAGGTAGATGAGATCGGTGGCCGCCCGGTGCCGGGCGCGGCCCTCCGAGCCCCGGATGCGGCCGACGACGTGGGCCCGCACCCGGCGGTGCAGGTCCTCGTAGCCCGAGGGATCGCGCCAGCGCAGGTCCGTGTCGAGCACGTCGCGGGCGAGATCGTGGGGGAACAGGCCGTAGCGGCACTCCTCCACGAACGACAGCGACCGCAACCAGGCCAGCAGCCCGACCGCGTCCTCGCCGCCCAGCGCGGCCCGCAGCAGGTCCTCGGTCGTGAACCGGGCGTGGGCGCAGACGGCGAGGGCCTCGCGGCGGCGAGGGTCGGGGATGTCGCCGGCGAACCGCTCGACCAGCATCTGCACGACGTCGGGGGCATCGACGAAGTCGATGGTGCCGCGGTCCCCCGCCGGACTCTGGTCGAGCACGTCGACCACCAGCGAGAGCGCCAGCGGATGCCCGTGCGTGAGGGTGATCAGCTGGCCGTGCAGGGCGGGCTCGACGTCTCGCAGGTCGAGGTAGTGGCGCGTCTCCTCGGGGGAGAAGTTGTCGAGGGGCACGACCCGCGCCAGCTGCTGCCATGCCGGGTCGGCCCGCCAGGCCGGTGGGGGCGGGTTCCGGCTCGCGATGACCACGAGCGCGCTCGCCGGCAGCCGGGCGACGAGCTCGTCCCAGAGCCGGCCGGCCAGCGACTCGGCCCGCTCGAAGGTGTCCACGAGGACGGCGACCGGTCCGGCGGACGGTCCGGTGGCGCCGTCCTCGGCCGCGAACCGGTCGAGGAAGGCCGAGGACGTGGGGTCGACCGTGTGCATGTCCAGCCGGACGACGCGGGCGCCGGCGGTCGCCGCCGCGGCCGCGACGCTCCCGAGGAGCATGGTCTTGCCGACGCCGCCCGGGCCGTGGACGAACAGCACCGAGAAGGGACGGTCCCCGCCGGCGAGGGCCGAGCGCACCAGGGCGACCTGCTCGTCCCGGCCGACGAACCAGCGCTGGGCCGCCCGCTGCCCGCGCCCGCCGATGGTTGCCTCCACCGGCAGGCCGGCCGCGGCCGCGGGGGCGGCCGGCGCGGCCGGTGCCACGTCCTCGGGCGGCTGCAGTGACCACGAGACGGGTGCCTTCGGGTCGGGCACGTACGAGCAGACGGTCCCGCACTGCACGGTGTCGCGCAGCGCGGCCGCGATCGCCGGGCTGGCGTCGTCGATCATGTCGATGGCGCGCTTGATCGCCTTGCTGACCGACGATCGGGCCCGCTCGCCCGGGTCGGTGAACGCCCGGGCCCGCCCGCCCAGCCCGGTCGCCGATTCGATCTCGTCGACCAGCGCGTCCAGCTCGACGCGGAGCCGCTCGGCGCGCCCGAGGTCGTTGT
>DATBGF010000361.1:0-5636 GCA_036558145.1 Acidimicrobiales bacterium | reverse complement strand
CCGACGAGCAGATCGGTGACCTCATCGCCGAGGCGATGGACAAGGTCGGCAAGGAAGGCGTCATCACGGTCGAGGAGTCGCAGACCTTCGGTCTGGAGCTCGAGCTCACCGAGGGCATGCGCTTCGACAAGGGCTACATCTCGGCGTACTTCATCACCGACCCCGACCGCATGGAGGCCGTCTTCGACGACCCCTACGTGCTCCTGGTCAGCGGCAAGATCTCGACGGTCCGCGACCTGCTGCCCGTGCTCGAGAAGGTCATCCAGTCCGGCAAGCAGCTCGTGATCATCGCCGAGGACGTCGAGGGCGAGGCCCTGTCGACGCTCGTCGTCAACAAGATCCGCGGCACCTTCAAGTCGGTCGCCATCAAGGCCCCCGGCTTCGGCGAGCGCCGCAAGGCCATGCTGGCCGACATCGGCATCCTCACCGGCGGCCAGGTCATCAGCGAGGACGTCGGGCTCAAGCTCGAGAACACCACGCTCGACCTGCTCGGCCAGGCCAAGAAGATCATCGTCACCAAGGACGAGACGACGATCGTCGAGGGCGCCGGCTCGGCCGACGACATCGCCGGCCGCGTCAAGCAGATCAAGAACGAGATCGAGAACACCGACTCCGACTACGACCGCGAGAAGCTGCAGGAGCGGCTGGCCAAGCTGTCGGGCGGCGTCGCCGTGCTCAAGGTCGGCGCGGCCACCGAGGTCGAGCTCAAGGAGAAGAAGCACCGCATCGAGGACGCGGTGTCGACCACCAAGGCCGCCATCGAAGAGGGCGTGGTCGCCGGCGGCGGCACCACCCTCGTCCGGGCCCAGGCCAAGGTGTTCGAGCTGGTCGAGACCCTCCAGGCCGACGAGGCCACCGGTGCCCGCATCGTGGCCCGTGCCCTCGAGGGTCCGCTGAAGCAGATCGCCGTCAACGCCGGCCTCGAGGGCGGCGTGGTGATCGAGCGGGTGCGCAGCCTCGACGGCCCCGATGGCCTCAACGCCGCCACCGGTGACTACGAGGACCTGACCAAGGCCGGCATCATCGACGCCGCCAAGGTGACCCGCTCGGCGCTGCAGAACGCGGCGTCCATCGCGGCCCTGTTCCTCACCACCGAGGCTGTCATCGCGGACAAGCCCGAGGACGCCCCCGCCGGCATGCCCGGCGGTGGGATGGAGGACTTCTAGTCTTCTGAAGCCCCAACCAGGGTTCCCCAGCCGTCCGTGGAACTGCCTGCGGGCGGCTGGGGGAGCCCCGGTAGGTTGGGGGACATGGACGGGACCCGCATTGTGATGCTGCGCCACGGCGAGTCGCGGGCGCAGGAGCTGAGGGTCGTCGGCGGGCACAAGGGGTGCACCGGTCTGTCGGAGCGGGGGCTCGCCCAGGTCAGCGCCCTGCGCGACCGGCTGGCCGAGACCCACGAGCTGGGCGACGACGTGGTGCTGTACTCCAGCCTCATGCCCCGGGCCGTGCAGACGGCCGAGATCCTCGCCCCCGCGTTGGGCGGCGTCGAGGTGAGCCAGGAGTGCGGCCTGTGCGAGCACCACCCCGGTGAGGGTGACGGCATCACCTGGGACGAGTTCGAGGCTCGCTACCCGCACCCGTCCACCGGTTGGGACCCCGACTACCGCCGGGTTCCGGGCAGCGAGACATGGAACGAGATGGCCGCCCGCGTCGGCGACGCCATCGACGACCTGGTGGCGCGCTACCCCGCACGCACGATCGTGATCGCCTGCCACGGCGGGACGATCGTCCAGGCGATGATCCGCTTCCTCGCCCTCGACCCCTCGATCGAGCAGGGCAAGCGGGCCTGGTTCAGCCCCGAGAACGCCTCCATCACCGAGTTCCGCTTCGCCACGAACCCCTACCGGCCGGGCGCCGAGCCGGCCTGGGAGATGGTGCGGTTCAACGACGCCGCCCACCTGGCGGGGGACCGCTCAGGCCTCGTGGCGTGACGCCGGCGGGATCCAGCGAGGGTCCACGTCGTCCTCCGGCTCCAGGGGCCGCATGGCCAGGTCGATGGCGCTCCACAGCGTCTTGGAGACCGGGAAGAACAGCAGCGGCACGATGATCGCGACGGCCACGATCCCGGTGACCGCGGCCGCGGTCGAGCCGTCGGGGTAGGTCAGCAGGAAGCCCAGGATCACGGCGAGCAGGACCGCCACGAAGCTGACCATGGTGTTCATGCCGAGGGCCCCCAGCCAGTGGCCCTCGATGCGCTCGAAGCGGAAGCCGCACCGCGGGCAGCGCTCGGCGATCGTGAACCAGCGCCGGAACAGTCCGCCGCGGCCGCACAGGGGGCAGCGCAGCGTCAGGCCCCGCCGGAGCAGCAGGGGGATCGTCAGGGGCTGCGGCTCGTCGGGCCCGGCGCGCACCGCCAGAGGATGCCGCGCCTCGACACCCTTGTGCAGGTGTCGTTTGGGCAACCAGAATTTACTTCTGGTAAACAGCAGGTTGACGTTAGGTGTTGGGACAGTGCTTGGGGAAGCGGGGAGTGCGTCGCGGGGGCGCGAGGGACGGGACTCCAGTGGTGTCGCTCGACGATTCCAAGGGGAGGACTTCTCGTGTTCGCATATCTCGATCCCGGTTCGGGCAGCCTGATCGCCTCGGCCCTGGTCGGCGGCGTCGCGGCCGTGGGCGTGGCGGCCCGCCAGGCCCGGTCGAAGGTGACCGGCGCATTCGGCCGCAAGCGGCGGCCCGAGCTCGAGCCCGAGGCACCGGCCGCCACCGACGCCGGGCCGGCTGCCGACGGCGCTGCCGAGCCGCCTGCCGACCCCGCCTAGCGGATGGCAGGGTACGACCCGGGCTCGTTCCGGGACCCTGACGGCGCCGTCTTCGTCGAGGACGGCGCCGTGCGCCGCGGGCTGTCCGCACAGGGGGCCCGCGACTGGGAGCGCCTGGCGGGCACGGCGTTCTTCGAGCGCCTGGTCTCGTCCGGCCAGGTGGTCCGCACCACGGTGCACGAGGGCGAGGCTCCGCCGTCGCCGCGGGGCGAGCGCTGGGCCACGGTCCTCGACCACGAGCCGATCCCGGTCGTGTCCTACCCGTACGAGTGGCCCTTCGCCATGCTGCGCGAGGCCGCCCTGCTCCAGCTCGACGTGCTCCTGGCCGCGCTGGGCGAGGACATGTCGCTCAAGGACGGGACGGCCTACAACGTGCAGTTCGTGGGCGCCCGCCCCACCTTCGTCGACATCGGCTCGTTCGAGCCGTCGACCGGCCCGTGGCCCGGCTACCGCCAGTTCTGCCGGACGATGCTGTTCCCGTTGATGATCCAGGCGTACACGGGCGTGCCGTACCACCCGCTGCTCCGCGGGTCGGTCGACGGCCCGGCACCGTCGGACGTCGCCGGGATGTTCTCCGGGCTGCGGCGCCTGCGCAAGGGCGTGCTGCGCAACGTGGTGCTCCACAGCATGCTGGAACGCCGGGTCACCAAGCCGTCGGAGCAGGTCAAGGGGACCATGCGCTCCGCCGGCTACTCCACCGAGCTGGCCAAGGCCACGGCCCGCAACCTGCGCAAGCTGGTCGCCGGCCTGGACGTCGGGCGCCGGGGCCGGGAGGGCTCGGTCTGGTCCGACTACCGGGACACGTGCTCTTACGACGACGCCGACGCCGCGGCCAAGGCCGAGTTCGTGCGGGCCGCGCTGGCCGAGGGTGACCCCGGGCTCGTGCTCGACCTGGGCGCCAACGACGGCGCCTACTCCCTGCTGGCGGCCGAGCACGCCGGCTACGTGGTGGCCGTCGACGGCGACGAGCAGGTGATCGACCGGCTCTACCGGCGGCTGCGGGCCGAGCGCCGGGAGGACGTGCTGCCGCTGGTCATGGACCTGGCCGACCCGTCGGGTGGCATCGGCTGGCGCAACCACGAGCGCCGCGCCTTCGCCGAGCGGGTGCGGCCCGACGTCACGCTGGCCCTGGCGCTGGTCCACCACCTCGCCATCGGCGCCAACGTGCCCCTGCCCGAGGTCGTCTCCTGGCTCGCCTCGTTCGGCGGGCGGCTGGTGGTCGAGCTACCGCACCCGGAGGACCCCATGGTCCGCCGCCTGCTGGCCGGAAAGCCGCCCGGCCTGTTCGACGACTACCAGCGGGACGCCTTCGAGGCACTGCTCGCCGAGCACTGCCTGGTCCACCGCCAGGAGACACTGCCCGGCGGCACCCGCACGCTCTACCTGGCCGAGCCCAAGCCGTGAAGCTCCCCGACCGCCTCCGCCCCACGTCGCCGCGTCCGGACCCCGACCCGACCACCGCGGCGGGGATCGAGGCCAGCCCGGACGCCGAGGCGCCGGGCGAGGGCGGAACGGACGCCGAGGCGCGCGGCGAGGGCGGAGCTTTGGCGGCGCGGCTGCGGCGGGCAAGGCGGCGGGAGGTCGGGCCTGCGCTCGAGATCGTGGCCTTGACCGCGTTCGTCTTCGCTCGGCCCATCTTCGGCAGCTTCGGGCGGTCGCCCGAGACGTTCGTGGCCCGGGGGGCGGACTGGACCGACGTGGTGGTGTTCGCCCTGCTGGTGGCGCTCGTGCCGCCGCTGGTGCTGGTGGTGGGCGAGCTGGCCGTTGGTGGGGTCTCGTCCCGGGCCCGGAGCGTGGCCCGGATCGGGGTCATGGTGGTGCTGACCGGGCTGGTGGTGTGGCAGCTGGTCGAGCAGGTGGCCGACTGGGACAGTGGGGTGGGCGTGCCCGTGTCGCTGCTGGCCGGGGCGCTCCTCACCTTCGCATGGTTGCGGGTGCCGTCGGTCGGCGTGTTCCTGCGGTACGCCTCGGTCGGGCTGGCGGTCTTCGTGGTCCAGTTCCTGGCGCTGGCGCCGACGTCGTCGATCGTCCTCGGGCACCGGCACGGTGGCGTCGACCCGGCCGCGGCCGGCGAGGTCGCCGCGGCCGTGAAGGACGGCGCGCCGCCCGTGGTGCTCGTCGTGATGGACGGGCTGCCCACCGAGCTCCTGCTGGACGGGACCGGCCACATCGACGCCGACCTCTACCCGAACTTCGCGTCCCTGGCCGGCGATGCCACCTGGTACCGCGACAACACCACGGTGGCCCAGTTCACGCTGGAGGCGGTGCCCGCCATCCTCTCCGGCCAGACGCCCGCCGCGGACGACCGGCCCGCGGTCACCGGCAGCTACGAGCACAACCTCTTCACCCTGCTGGGCGACAGCTACGACATGCACGTGGGCGAGCAGATCACCGGCCTGTGCCCCGTGTCGCTGTGCCCGGAGCCGGGCGGGTCGCCGCTGGGGGGCCTGAGCAGCGACGCCTACAAGGTGTGGCGGGCCCAGATGGCGGACACCGCGCTCGATCCCGAGCTGGTCCCGCAGGCGTTCGACGACCGCTACGAGCGCGCCCACGACTGGATCGCCGCCCAGGACTTCCGCGAGGGCGGCAAGCCCGACCTGTTCGCCTACCACCTCCTCCTGCCCCACGCAGGGTGGCAGTACCTGCCCGACGGGTCGGAGTACGCCGCCTCGGGCCGCCCCGAGGGCATGTTCTACGACACGTGGGGCGCCGACGGCCCGACGGTGGGGCGCCAGCGCCACGTGCTCCAGGCCCAGGCGGCCGACGGCCTGCTGGGCGAGCTGCTCGACGGGCTGCGGGACGCCGGGACCTACGACGACGCGGTCGTGGTCGTGACCGCCGACCACGGCTACGCCTTCACGAAGGACGCCCCGT
>DATBGF010000360.1:0-5858 GCA_036558145.1 Acidimicrobiales bacterium | reverse complement strand
GCCCGTGTGCCGCTGGAGGCGTTCCTCGACTACGTCGCGGGCGAGATGTCGTGGGACCAGCCCGTGTCGGGCTCGACGGAGCTGGACGAGGACCTGAGCGTCGACTCGGTCGCCCGCTACGAGCTGCTGTGCGTGGTCGAGGACCTGGGCGTGGTGCTGGACGAGTCCCGCCTGGGGGAGTGGCAGACCCTGGGTGACCTCTACCGCGCCTACGCCGGCGCGCCCTCATCCGGTCCGGGGCGCGGCTAGCTCGCCGAGCAGGTGGCGCCGGACGGCCCCGTCCGGGGTCAGGGGCAGGGCGTCCACGAACATCACGCGCTGGGGCGTCAGCGGCGGGCCGAGCTCGCGGCGCACGTGACGGCGCAGGTCGGCCGCCGGGGTGGGCACCCGGGCGACGACGAGCGCCACGACGTCCTGCTCGCCTGCCACCCGGCTGGGGACGCCGGTCACCGCGGCCCGCTCGACGGCGTCGTGGGTCTCCAGGGCGGACTCGATCAGCGCGGGGTCGACCCGCCGGGCGCCGCGCAGGATCGTGTGGTCGGCGCGCCCGTGGAGCCTGAGGTTGCCGTCGGGGTCCTGGGTCGCCAGGTCGCCGGTGTCCAGCCACTCGGGCGCGGCGTGGACGTGCCCGCCGTCCACCAGGCCCAGCATGGCCGACGGTGTCCGGCAGCGCAGCCGGCCCGGGCCGGGATCGTCCGGCCCCGGGTCGAGGCGGACCTCGACGGACGCCAGAGGGCGGCCGACCGTGGCGGCGCGCACGTCCATCGGCGCCAGGGGATCGCCCATGGCCACGGCGCCGCCGGTCTCGGTGGACCCGTACCCGATCGTGACCAGGCAGCCCAGCCGCTGCTCGGCCTCGACGGCGAGGTCTGCCGGCACGTGCGCCCCGCCCAGGCCGACGTGCAGCAGCCCGTCGATCCGGGCCTGGGCGTGGCGGACCTGGCGCACGAGGGCCCGCGCCATGAAGGGCGCGAGCGCCAGGTTGTTCACCGGACCGGCCGCGGCGAGCCGGCCCAGGTCCTGGAGGTCGAACATCCCGGCGTGGGCGACGAGGGTGTCCCCCAGCAGGAGCGCCCGGTGCAGCACGGTGATGCCGGACATCGTGTCCCACGGCATCCCGGTGTAGAACGCCATCGGCTCCCTCGCCGTGACCCGGCTGCGCAGGTCGGCGTCGAGGGCCCCGGTGGTGGCCGGGAGCGGGGCCGGGGTGCCGAGGACGCGGTCGGCGATGCTGGCGGTGTTCCACAACGCCCACGCCAGCCCGGTGTGGCTGTGGACGATCGCCTTCGGCCGCCCGGTGGTCCCGGCCGTCAGCAGGACCAGCGCGGGCCGCTCCGGGACCTCGCCGACCCAGCGGGGCGCCGGTCCCCGCCGCTCGGCCCGCCCGCCGCGGACCGCCACGTTCGCCCCGGCCACGTCCGGGGCGTGGCCCACCGCGACCACGACGGCGTCGCAGGCCAGGACCGCCCAGTAGGACACGATGAAGTCCAGCGTGTCCGCCGCCTCCACGGCCACCACGTCGCCCGGCCGGACATCGGCCGCGAGGTCCCGGCGCCGGGCGTCGACCGCGCCCAGCAGGTCCCCGTACGTCCACTGCCCGCCGGCCCAGCGGAGCGCGACGCCGCCCGGACGTTCGTGTGCCGCATGCGCGAGCAGGCCGTAGATGCGGCCAGGGTACGTGCCACTCATCGGGGCGTCACCACCTCGGTGAGCACGGTGCCGATGTCCGTTGCGCTTGGCGCCGCCAGCGTCGCGTGCTGCTGTTCGGCCACCGCCGTTCGCAGGGAAGGGTCGTCCAGCGCCGCGGCCACCTGCCCGGCGAGGGCGTGGCTGGTCGTGCTCATGTCGAGCTCGCGCGCCAGCCCGAGCCGGCAGCAGCGGCGGGCGTTGTAGAGCTGCTCGCCGAACTGGGGCGCCACCAGCATCGGGCACCCGGCGGTGACCGCCTCCCGCACGCTGTTGAAGCCCGCATGGCTGACGAACAGGCGGCACCCCGGCAGCACCGCCGTCTGGTCCACGAACCCGACGATCCGCACGTTGCCCGGCGCGATCGCCGGCCGGTCCCGAAAGTGCTCGTGCAGCCAGCCGACGGCTATGACCGAGGGCCGGCCGACCTCGCCGAGCGCCCGGGCCAGCTTCACGATGGCCTTGATCGGGCGGGCGATGGTCCCGAACGACACCAGGACCTCCGTCCGGTCGGGCTCCCCGCGGATGCTCCCGGCGTCGAGCTCCACCCGGCGCTGCACGACCGCGGGCACCGCGTCCTCGTAGAACGCCGCGGGCAGGAAGCTGAGGTTCCGGAAAGCCGAGAGCACGTCGCCGGGGTCGGGCAGCCCGGCCCGCTCCTGCACAGCCCGGAACGCCTGCCGGGCGGCCGTCGTCGTCGCCTCCGGGTTGAGGACGACGGACACCTCGGGCACGCCGACCCTCGCCGCCGCCACCGCCGCGAGGACGTGGTGGCAGTCCCGCACGACGACGTCCGCCCGGAAGTGCTCCAACACCCGCGCGATGTCCTCCACCAGCCCGACCGGCCGCCCACCGAGCAGGATCGACGCCACGGACCCGACGTCGCCCCGGGCCACACCGGGCGGCATCTCCCCGAACCCCGCGGCGTCGATCCCGCCGTCGACGGCGAAGGTCGGGAAGTCCCAGGGAACGACGCCCCGCACGTCCTCGTACCCCGTGCCGGTCACGATCGCGACGTCGTGGCCGTCCCGGGCCAGATAGGTCGCCAGCTGGATCGGGATCCGCAAGTGCCCCACATAGGGATGGGCCGCAACCACGACGCGCAAGCGCAGCAGAACGTACTACGCGGCCCGAGAAGAAAAGTTATTCTTGGCGCCATGACCGCCATCGCAACGTCCGCGGCCGTTGGGGTCGATCCTGTCGACGAGCTGCGGGACTGGCTCGAGGAGAACTGGGATCCGGACCTCACCGTGGGGGAGTGGTGGGAGCGGCTGGGGCTGGCCGGGTGGGCCAACCCGATCCTGCCTGCCGGCTGCTTCGGGCGGGGGCTCGCCCGGGGCGATGTCGTGCGGGTGGCCGGCGAGATCGCCCGGTTCGGGGCGCTCGGGGCACCGGCCGGGATCGGGCTGAACCTGGCGGCGCCGACCATCGCCACGCACGGGACCCCCGAGCAGATCGACGGCTTCCTGCGGGACATCGTCACCGGGCAGCGGGCCTGGTGCCAGCTGTTCAGCGAGCCGGGGGCGGGGTCGGACCTGGCGGGCCTCAGCACCCGGGCCGTCAAGGACGGCGACGAGTGGATCGTCAACGGCCAGAAGGTGTGGACCTCCGGCGGGCACCGGGCCGACCTGGGGATGCTGCTGGCGCGCACCAACCCGGAGGCGCCCAAGCACCAGGGCATCACCTGGTTCGTGCTCGACATGCACCAGCCCGGGGTCGAGGTCCGCCCGCTCAAGGAGATGACCGGCCAGACCGCGTTCAGCGAGGTGTTCTTCACCGACGCCGTCGTGCCCGACAGCTCCCGCATCGGCGACCTGAACAGCGGCTGGACCGTGGCCAACACGACGCTGGCGTTCGAGCGCTCGGGCATGGGGGCCGGCGGGCAGAACCGGCGCGGCATGCTCGCCGCCTGGCCGGGCACCGTGGCGGGTGACCTGGACAAGCGGGCCGGTGACGTCGTGCGGCGGCCCGACCGGGCGCCCTCGGCGGCAACCGGGCGGACCTCGCCGGCCCAGCAGTTCGTCAACCTGGCCCGGGAGACCGGACGGATCACCGATCCGGCCATCCGCCAGCGGCTGATCCAGGCCCACATCCTCGCGACGCTCACCCGGCTGACCGCCGAGCGCCACAAGGCGGTGCGCGCCGCGGGCGGCGACATCCCCGGGGTCGCCAACTTCTCGAAGCTGCTGATGGCGCACATCCTCCGGCACAACCGCGACCTCGGGATGGACCTGCTCGGCGCCCGGGGCATGCTCCACGCCTACGACCCCGCCGGCCGGGCCGCCCTGGCCGAGGAGGTCGGGGGCGTCGCCGCCGGGGAGATCACCGCCCAGGCGCTCGGGGCGCAGGCCCTGCCCATCTTCGGCGGCACCGACCAGATCCAGCGCAACATCATCGGCGAGCGCGTCCTCGGGCTGCCCAAGGAGCCGGGCGACCTGGCCCAGGTGCCGTTCAACCAGCTCCCGAAGAACGGCTGAACCGGGCACGCAGGCTGTCCCGGCCGTCGCTGATGTGGGCGGCGGACGTGGCGGCGTGGATGCCCAGCCAGCGGAGGGGCTCGCGCTCCCAGGAGCGCGAGCGGTGGCCCACCCAGGGCAGGTGGACGAGGTCGCTTTCGACCCCCCGGATCAGGTCGGCGAGGCCGCGCCCGGCGGCGTTGGCCGCGGCGACGCCCTGGCCGAAGTAGCCGCCGGCCCAGGCGAAGCCGGTGGCGCGGTCGTAGCCGATGCCGGGCAGCAGGTCGCGCGGCACCCCCATCACGCCGCCCCAATCGTGGCTGAACCCGATGCCGTCGAGGGCGGGGAACAGCCGGTGGAGGGTCCGCCGGAGCCGGGAGACGACCCGCCCGTTGTGCATGGGCGACGGCGGGACCCGGCCACCCCACCCGGTGGTGGCGGCCTGGCCGCCCCAGGCGATGCGCCCGTCCGCCGTGCGCTGGCCGTAGCCGAGCATGACGGCGCTCAGCTCGAACAGCTCGCGCCCGGCCAGGCCGATGGCCGCCCACGTGGCGTCGTCGATCGGCTCGGTGGCCACCATGTAGTTGGCCAGCGGGAGCATCTCCCGCTCGTGGCCCTCCAGGCTGGCGGTGTAGCCCTCGGTCGCCCGGACGACCACGTCGGCGCGGACCGTCCCACGGTCGGTGCGCACCGCCCGGTCGCCGATCGAGCGCACCGCGGTCCGCTCGTGGATCGTCCCGCCGAGCCGCTCGACCTCCGTCGCCAGCCCTCGGGCCAGCCGGGCCGGGTGCACGGCGGCCGCGTGCGGGGTGAACATGGCGCCGAGGATGCCGGGCACGTCGACGATCGCCGCCGCCTGGCCGGCGTCGAGCAGGTCCCAGGCGTCGCCGAACCCGTATCGCTCCCGCTCGGCGCAGTGGGCCGTGATGCGGCGCAGCTGACCGTCGTTGATCGCGAAGTAGATGGCGCCGCTCTTGCGGAACCCGCAGTCGATCCCGGCGGCGGCCACCACCGCGCCCACCTCGTCCACGCTGCGGTGCATCTCCCGGGCCATCGCCTCGACCGATCCCGGCCCGCCGTCCTTCTCGACCGCGGCCACCGCGCCGCCGTAGTCGCCGACGCACCACCCGCCGTTGCGCCCCGAGGCGCCGAACCCGGCGACCTCCCGTTCGAGCACGACCACCCGCAGGCTCGGGTCGGCCCGCAGCAGCGAGTGGGCGGTCCACAGCCCGGTGAAGCCGGCGCCGACGATGGCGACGTCGGCGTCCCGGTCGCCGGGGAGCGCCGGTCGGGGCGTCAGGTCGTCCCCGTCGACCAGTGAGTCGAGCCAGTACGAGTGCGGAGCCATCGCCATAAAGTAGACACGATGTCTCGATTGGCGCAGTCGGTCCGCCGTGAGCGGGTGCGGGCGGGAGGGCGGAGCGAGCGCGTGCGCCGGCGGGTCGCCGACGCCTGCCTGGCGCTCCTCGCCGCCGGGGAGGTCGACTTCGGTCCCGTCGACGTCGCCCGCCGGTCCGGGGTCAGCCGGGCGACCATCTACCGGTGGTGGCCGGCGAAGGCCGACCTGCTGCGCGAGGCCCTGACCCGGCACACCCGCGACCTGGCGGCTCCGGACACCGGCTCCTGGGAGCGGGACGTGCGCGAGTTCACCGCCACGCTCGCGGCGTTCTTCAGCGACCCGGTCGAGGTCAGCCAGAACGCCCTCATGGCCACCGG
>DATBGF010000359.1:0-1930 GCA_036558145.1 Acidimicrobiales bacterium | reverse complement strand
CATCCCAATCGATGACGACGCTGATCGTGGTATCGGTGGCGCTTTGCACGAAGCCCTTCACGTTCATGGGTGCGCCCGGGATGAGGACGACCGTCACCGCCTTCGTGGGCGCCGAGCGTGCGGTGCCCGCCTTGTTGCGGGCCTCGACGACCAGGCTCAGCGTGGCCCCGACGGGCAGCCCCTTCACGGTCGCGACCTCCAGGCCCTGGTCGTTCGGACCGGTGAGGTCGGCCGTGGCTGTCGCGCCGGTGTCGCCGCGCAGGATGGCGTAGCTGTCCGCCCCATCGGCCGGAGTAAACGTCACCACCACGGTGCCGTCCACCCGGGCCCGGGCAGTGGCGTTGACCGGCACCGAGGGCGGTGGCCCCAGGTTGGCCGATGACGCGGGTGGGGCGGGCGGCTCCCGGGCGGGCGGCCCGCTCGTCACCTCGATCAGCGGCACGGTGGCCGGGGCGGCAGCCAGGAACGAGATCGAGACCGCCGTCCCGTCCGCGCTCACCATGGTGGCCGAGGTGGCTCCCGGTACGGTCGCGAAGAGTTTACCTTCGTCGACGACGAGGATCGGGTCGCCCGGACCCAGGGTCAGGACAGGCGCAACCCGCGTACCGCCGGTGTCGAGCGGGATGACCCGCCCGACCCCCAGGCAGGGCACGTAGACGCGCGCACCCAGCACCACCGGAGGTCCGGGTTGGTCGCAGCCGTACGGGCGCAGGTCGACCAGCCGCGCGGACGAGCCCGTGATCAGCAGCAGCGTCGGACTCCCGGATAGCGACACCGGCACCATCTCCGCCGGGGCGGTGGCCACCGGCCGGAGCACCTGGGGCACGCGCGGAATCGGGACGCTCGCGTCGGCGCCGGTGCCCGTACGCTGCGCCACCCCAGCGTCGGGCGCGACCATCGTCACGCCGCGCTCGTGTGCTACGAGCACCGCCCGCGTCACCGCGCCCGCCGGGGTGAGCGGTGCCGCACGGTCGCCGACGAGCCGTCCGTCCGTCCACACCAGACGCAGCAGTGCGCCGTCACCGCGCAGCGCCCACAACGTGCCCTCGCCATCGAGGGCAACGGCGAGCAGCGCAGCTCCGGCCGACCAGGGCACGCCCATCGGGCGCGCGTCCTGGTCCAGCCGGACAACCGAGCCACGGCCCAGGTCGGCCACGAAGACACGCACGGTGTCGGCCAGCAGCACGGCGCCGGGTCCGGCCGGGTACCGACCGCGGACGGCCAGCGTCTGGGTATCCACAATGGACAGCGATGCACCCGGCTCGAGCACCACCAGCGACTGCCCGCTCTGCGCCAGCTGGAACACCTGGCCCGCGGCCGCCACCGGCACCCGCGTTACCAACCGGCCGGTGGCCGCGTCGACCTGTAACGCCTCACCCGTCGCTGGGTCGGGCAACCAGGCGAACCCGTCCTGTCCAGCCGGGCCGTGTGGCGGCGAGGACGGGCCGGCGCCGAACCGCGCGGCGAGGAGTGCGGCCACCGCGCCGACCACCAGAGCGAGGGCGATCAATCCCGCGCCGGAGCGCCGGGTGCGCCGCGGCCGAGGGCCGACCGGCACCCGGGTCAGTGTCTGTGTCACGTCCGTAGGTATGACCACGACGACCCTCGCCTATTCGTGCGTCAGGTGCCACAACGCTATGGCCGACCGGACACGGATGGGGATCGATGTTCGCCCGGAACCTTCCACTTCCCGCTAGCGGCGGGGTTGGCCCGTCGCCGGGTCGAGCTGCTCGAGCGCCTCCACGTAGGTGTCGTGCGCCCGCATCTGGGCGTCTCGGACGGTCCGGGTGATGAGGTCGCTCAGCGCCCCGGTGTCGTAGCGGCGCAACACGCCATCATCCAGGCGCAGCGCGGTGACGCGCGCCCCGGAGGTTGCCTTGACCCGCACCCGACCGTCGGCGCTGCGGGCCATGACCTCGGCCCGGGCCAG
>DATBGF010000358.1:0-9146 GCA_036558145.1 Acidimicrobiales bacterium | reverse complement strand
TGTCGGTCGTCGCCTTCGCGGTGGCGTTCTACGTGCTGCTGCCGCAGCTGGCCGACGTGCAGCGCACCGCGGACGCCGCGGCCGAGGCGCAGTTCGGCTGGCTCATCCCGGCACTGCTGGCGTCGGCCGCCAGCTACCTGTGCGCGGCGATCGCCATGGTCGGCTCGGTTCCCCAGCCGGTCCCGTTCTGGGCCACGTTCCGGATGCAGGTCGCCTCGTCCTTCGCCAGCCGCATCGCGCCGGCCAACACCGGCGCGCTGGCGGTCGGCGTGCGCTTCCTCCAGCGGGCGGGCGTGCAGCCCGCGGTGGCCGCGACCTCCGTCGGCCTCAACATGGTCGCGGGCTTCGTCATGCACGCCGTGCTGCTGGTGGCGTTCGTGGCGTGGACGGGCACCGGCGGCGTCAGCGGGTTCTCCCTCCCGGACGCCACCACCGCGCTGTTCGTCGTGGCCGTGCTGCTGGCGGCCAGCGGGCTCGTCATCGCGCTGGTCCCGGCCGTGCGGCGCCGGGTGCTGCCCCAGGTCGTGACCCAGGCGCGCACCGCCCTGGGATCGCTGACCGACGTCGTGACCGATCCCTGGCGGCTGTTCGCCATGCTGGGCGGGTCGGCGGGCGTCACCCTGTGCTACGTAGCGGCGCTGACCGCCACGGTCATGGCCTTCGACGGCGGGCTGAGCGTGCCCCAGATCGGGGCGGCCTACCTGGTGGCGGCGGCCATCGGGTCGCTGTCGCCCACCCCGGGCGGGCTGGGCGCGGTGGAGGCGGCCCTGGTCACAGCCCTGACCGGCTACGGCATGCCCGACGGCAAGGCCGTCGCCGCGGTGCTGACGTTCCGCCTGCTCACGTTCTGGCTGCCGGTGCTGCCGGGCTGGTTCGTGTTCCAGCACATGCAGCTCCAGGAGGAGCTCTAGTCATCGCGCGGGGTACGTAGGCGTGCGTAGGGCATGCGTACGTGCGAGGCGGGCGGGGGAACGCGTAGGCCGTCCGATGTGGGCCGCTACCTCAGAAGCGCACTCTGGCGACATGTTCACCCATCCCGAGTTCACCATCACCCTCGCCAACCAGCGGGTCCAGAACCTGCGGGACGAGGCAGCCTCCAACCGTCGGGCCCGGCTGGGCCGCCGCTCGCGGCGCAGCCGGCGCTCGTCGCCCGACCTGGTCATCGACCTGCGGGAGCGGACCTCCGCTCCGCCCGCCACCGAGCGGGCCCATCTCGCCGCCTGAATCCTGTCAGTGGCAGTCCTGACGGCGCCGTACGCTCGGAGCATGCTCGTGGGACGCTCCGGTCTGTCGCCGGTCATGGTCGGCCGAGCGGCAGAGCTCGACCGCCTGGCCCGGCTGGTGGGCGCCCGCGCCGAGCCGGCTGTCGCCCTCGTGGCCGGCGAAGCGGGCATCGGCAAGACCCGCCTGGTCCAGGAGCTGGTCACCCAGGTGCCGGCGGGCACCGTGGTCCTGGCCGGGCAGGCCGACCCCGGCAGCGAGAGCCGGCCCATGGAGCTGTTCCTCGACTCGCTGGGGCGGGTCCCGACCGGCGGCCACGCCGAGCTGACCGAAGCCATCGCCGACGACGCCCGCCCGGCGGAAGAGCGCATCCGGGCCGGCGTCGACCTGGTCCGCAAGCTCACCGAGCACGCGACCGGGCTGGTGGTGTTCGAGGACCTGCACTGGGCGGACCTCGAGAGCGTGACGATCTTCGAGAAGCTGGCCGAGCCCGGCGGCGGGCGGCTGCTGGTGGTCGGCACCTACCGCCCCGACGGGCTGTCCCGGCGCCATCCCGCCGCCGAGATGCTGCCGCGGCTGGAGCGGCGCCACTCGGTGACCCACATCCAGCTGGCCCGGCTCAGCCCGGCCGACGTGGGCGGCTTCCTCACCGCGGTGTACGGCTCGGTGCCGTCGTTCCGGGTGGTCGAGGCCCTGCACAGCCGCACCGGAGGCAACCCCTTCTTCCTGGAGGAGCTGGTGGCGAGCGCGGCGAGCGCCTCCGCCGACGACCTCGAGGAGATGCCGTTGCCGTGGACGGTGACCGAGCTGGTCCGCAAGCAGGTCGACGACCTCGACCCCGAGGTGCGTGGCATCGTCAGCACCGCGGCGGTCCTGGGCCGCCGGGTCAGCTTCGACCTATTGGCCCATGTGACGGGCACGTCGGAGGACGAGCTGATCGCCCGGCTGCGGGCCGCGGTCGACAGCGGGCTGCTCGTGGAGAGCGAGCCCGACGTCTTCAGCTTCCACCACGAGCTGGCCCGGGAGGCGATCGAGAGCGGGCTGCTGGGCCGCGAGCAGCGCCGCCTGCACCAGGCCGCGCTCGACGCCCTGCGGGCCATGTCCAGCAAGGACCACCTGGCCATCGCCCGCCACGCCCGCGGCGCCGGCCGCTACGAGGACATGGTGGACGAGGCCCGCAAGGGCGCCCGCGAGTCGCTGAAGCTGGGCTCGACCTACCAGGCCCGCCACCTGGCGGAGATCGGCCTGAGCGAGTGCGACGACGACGTCGAGCTGCTGTCGCTGGCCGCTCGGGCCTGCTACCTGACCGGCCTGCTGGACGACGCCGCGATCTACGGCGACCGCTGGCTGGCGCTGGCCCGCCGCCGCGACGACGTGAGCGAGGAAGCCAGCGCCCTCGGGGCGCGCATGCGCGTCGCCCGGGAGTCGGGCGCCCTGGCCGAGATGGCCTCCTACACGATGGACCTGATCGACGCGGTCGACCGGCTGCCCGACGACGAGCAGCGGGCCCGGGCCATGGCCGCGGTGGCCCAGTCCTACATGCTGCGGGACAAGGTGCAGTCCACGCTGGAGTGGGCCGACAAGGCCCGGGCACTGGCCGAGGCCCACGACCTGGCCGACGTGCGGCTGGCCGCCATGGTCGAGAAGGGCTCGGCCCTCATGATGACGGTCGACAACATGGAGGAGGGCCGGTCCCTGCTGGAGACGGCCGCCGACGAGGCCGAGGCGCGCGGCGAGCACGTCCTGGCGGCCCGGGCCCTCAACAACCTCGTCTGGCACGCCCGCCAGTGGAGCGACATCGACGAGGTGCGGGCCCTGATCGGCCGCATGCACGCCCAGGCTGAGGCGGCCGGGTACGACGTGCTGGCCCGGGTGGACGAGCCCGTGGCTCGGGCCCAGCTGGCCACGGTGGAGGGCGACCTCGACGGCGCCATCGCCTACCTCGACGAGGGCTGGCGCGCCTACTCGACAGCACGCGCTCCGTGGAGCGAACGGCGCTGGCTGGCCGTGTTCCGGGCCGGCCTCGCGCTGGAGGCGGGCGACGTGGAGGGAGCGGCCGGGCTCGTCGAGTACGCCCGGCCGGTGACCGAGCGCACGGCGCCCGGCGTGTTCGGGCTGAAGTTCCACCTCGCCTGCCGCCAGGGCGACGTGGCCGAGGCCCGCGCCCTGCTGCCCCGGGTGCTGGCCGCCATCGACACGGTCGGGGTGGCCGACGCGGCCCAGGTCCACGACCTGCTGCGCGCCGCCCTGGCCGCCGGGCTCGCCGCCGCGGAGATGCGCCCGCTGGTCGACCGGGTCGGCAACTACGTCGGCCACCGCCTGCCCGACTCGGACCCGTGGCGCTGCCTGCTGGAGGCCCAACTGGACGAGGCCGAGGGCCGCACGGCCGACGCGGCCGAGCACTTCGTGGCCGCGGCGGGCTCGCTGGGCCTCGCCCCCGAGGTCATGGCCGGCCACCGGGGCACGGCGCACGTCGGCGCGGCCCGCAACCTGATCGCCGAGGGCCGGCTGGACGAGGCCCGCACCCAGGCCGAGGCCGCGGCCCCGTTCCTCGCCCGCTGGCGGGGCTGGCGGGCGGACGAGCTGCTGGCGGTCCAGCGCCGCCTCGGGCTGGGCCCGACCCCGAGCGGCCCCGACGCGCTCACCCCCCGCGAGCGGGAGGTGGCCAGCCTCCTGGCCGAGGGCCTGTCCAACAGCCAGCTGGCCGACCGCCTCTACATCTCCCCGCGCACGGCCGCGGTCCACGTGTCCAACATCCTGTCCAAGCTGGGCATGTCGTCCCGCACCGAGGTGGCCGCCTGGGCCGTCCGCGACGGCCTCGCCGAGACCTAGCCCGCGGTGTGGTGGTACCAGCGGGCGGTGACGACCCGCCCGTTGGGCAACGTGTGGCGCCCCTCGCCCACCGGCACCGCCCCGTTGGCCTCGATCTGGCGCACGGCCCGGACGTTGTCGGTCCCCGTCCCCATGCGGGCGACCGGCAGGCCGAGATCACCGTGCACGTGGGCGAGGACCGCCGCCAGCGAGGCCGTGCCGAGGCCCTGGCCCCGGGCCTCGGGCCCGAGCCACCAGCCGAGCTCCACGTCCCACCGGTCACGCCGCCCGATGCTGGGCGTCAGCGAGTAGCTGCCGGCGTACCGGCCGTCATGGACCACGGCCAGGAGGCGGAAGGGCGGCACCTGGTCCGGGAACCGGGCCACCATCCGGAGCAGCCAGTCGTAGCCGTCGACGTTCCGCTGTCCGTAGCCCTGCCAGTAGCGGACCTCGTCGTCGATCGACTGCCAGAAGGGCTCGATGTCGGCGGGCGTGTGGCCGCGCAGCTCCACTCCGTCGACGACGGTCCGCGTCACCGGCGGCCAGCTGCGAACCTTCGTCATCCGCTGCCACGACTGCCGTTGGTGCTGCTTCACCGCTCTCACGTGGAGCCCGTCCCGTGGTGGTACCGGCGAGCCATGGTGACCCTGCCGTTGGCCAACGTGGTGAGCTCCTCGCGCGCCAGCACCGCCCCGGCACCTTCGATCTGGCGGACGGCCCGCACGTTGTCGGCCTCCGTCACCATGAGGACCCGGAGATGCAGGTCACGGTGCACGTAGCCGAGCGCGGCATCCAGCGACGCCCGACCGAGGCCCTGCCCCCGGGCCTCGGGTGCCAGCCACCAGGCGAGCTGCACGCCCCACCGGTCGCGCCGGTGGATGCTCGGCGCCAGCAGGTACACCCCGGCGAACTGGTCGTCCCGGACCACCGCGAGCGGCCGCAGGGGCGGCACCCTCCCCGGGTACCGCACCACCAGCTGCAGCAGCCAGCCGAAGCTGTCGACGTTCTGCTGGGTGTATCCCAGCCAGTGGCGGACGTCGTCGTCGATCGACCGGTAGAACGGCTGGATGTGATGGGCCGTCAGCCCACACAGCTCGAACCCCTCAGCGGCCACCCGCCTCACCGGCGGCCAGTCGCGCACCTTCAGCGACTGCCGCATGGTCCGATCCCCCGGCTTCATCCCCCGCACGCGGCGGGAGCCTAGACCCGGCGCGACAGCGGCATGATGGCGACCATCAGGTCGTGGCGGTGCTGCTCGACGGCGTCGAGCGAGGCCGGGACGCTGGTGGTCGAGGCGGGGTCCTGGGGGTCGCCGAGGCGCAGGCCGACGTGGGTGGCGAGGGCTTCCGTCAGGAGGTCGAGGGCGTAGCAGAGGGCCTGCAGCTCCTGGCGGAGCTGCTCGTCGGGGGCGTCGTCGGCCAGGGCCGTCGCCTCCGTGCCCAGAGCGTGCAGGCGGGGTCGGGCCTCCTCCCACTCGGCGCGGAGCTCGTCGCCGGTGTCGGTGTCGGCCACGAGGTCGAGCGACCCCTGGTCGTGGGCCCACTCGGCCTCCTTCACCACGTGCGAGATGCGCCGGTCGAGCGCCTTCTGGGCCGCCTGGATCCGGCGGCGCTTGGCCGACGAGATCATCCCGAACAGCAGGGCTGCCACCGCCACGATGGCGACGAAGATGCCGATGAGCGCCCAGTCCATGTCGCTTCCCCGTTCTCCCCGGCTACCTCGTGGGGTAGCTCACCGCCCACAGGCACAGGCCCTGCGGCGGGGCCAGCTGCGAGCCCTTGGACCGGTCGCGGCCGGCGATGATCCCCAGCAGCTCGCCTGCGTGCTTGCGGGCCAGGCCCACGTCCACCAGCGTGCCCACGATCGAGCGGATCATCTGGTGGCAGAAGGCGTTGGCCTCGATCTCGAAGCGCAGCACGCCCTCGCCCTGGTCGGACCACCCGGCCCGGCGCACGGTGCGCACGAGGGAGGCCTCGCCGCCGTCGCGCAGCTTGGGCCGGCGGCAGAAGGCGGAGAAGTCGTGCTCCCCCACCAGCGGGTCGCAGCCCAGGCGCAGCAGGTCGAGGTCGAGCGGCTCGTCCACGTGCCAGGCCTGCTGGGCCAGGAACGGGTCGGGCACCGGGCGGTTGACGATCGTGTAGCGGTAGGTGCGGCCGGTGGCCGAGCGCCGGGCGTCGAAGCCCTCGGGCGCCCGCTCGACGTCGCGCACCACGATGGCCGGGCCGCAGAGCCGGTTCACCGCGCGACCGAGGACGAGCGGGTCGAAGCGGTCGGCCGGGGCGTCGAAGCTGACCACCTGGCCCCAGGCGTGCACCCCGGTGTCGGTGCGGCCGGCGCAGGTCAGGTCCACCTCGTCCTGCAGCACCCGCTCCAGCGCGTCCCGCAGCGTCCCGCCCACGGTCTCGACCCCGGGCTGCGGGGCGAAGCCGTGGTAGCCCGAGCCGTCGTAGGCGACGGTCATCCGAACGCGCACCAGCGGCCCCTCGAGGGCCGCTGGGTCGTCGGTCATGTCGAACAGGGTCAGATGGTCAGACCAGCTCGATGCGCGCCATGGGCGCGTTGTCACCCTGGCGGGGGCCGAGCTTGAGGATCCGGGTGTACCCGCCGTTGCGCTCGGCGTAGCGGGGCCCGATCTCGTTGAACAGCTTGTGGGTCATCTCCCGGTCGCCGAGGTAGGCCACGACCTGGCGGATCTGGTGGAGCTTGACCTCGGGATCGGCGTCGGCCTTGCGGGCCTTGGTGATGAGCTTCTCGGCCACCGGGCGCAGCGCCTTGGCCTTGGCCTCGGTGGTCACGATGCCCTCGGCCGCGAACAGGCTCGCCGCCAGGTTCGCCATCATCAGCCGCTGGTGGGCGGCGTTGCCGCCGAAGCGGCGGCCCTTCTTGGGGGTGGCAGGCATGGCGGGTTCAGTCCTTCGTGCGCAGCGACAGGCCGCGCTCGTCGAGCTTGGCGATCACCTCGTCGAGCGACTTCTGCCCGAAGTTGGTGATGGCCAGCAGGTCGTCCTCGGTCTTCTCGAGGAGCTCGCCCACGGTGTTGATCTGGGCCCGCTTGAGGCAGTTGCGGGGACGCTCGGACAGGTCGAGGTCCTCGATGGGCAGGTCCAGGTCCGGGGAGCCGGCGCTGGTCACGGCCAGCTCGCCCAGCTCGAGGCCCTGGGGCTCCTCGCTCATGTCGGCCACGAGGGCGACCAGCGAGCGCAGCGTGTCGCCCGCCGAGGCGAGGGCGTCGCGCGGGGTGATCGAGCCGTCGGTCTCGATGTCGAGGACGAGGCGGTCGAACTCCGTGGACTGCTCGACGCGGGTGGGCTCGACGTCGAACGACACCCGGCGCACGGGCGAGAAGATCGAGTCGACCGGGATCACGCCGATCGTGTCGGAGGTCTTGTTGGCCTCGGCCGAGCGGTAGCCCCGCCCCTTGGACACGGTGATGTCGACCGCGATGCGCCCCGACTTGTTCAGCGCGGCCAGGTGGAGGTCCTCGTTGAGGATCTCGATGTCCGACGTGAGCTGGATGTCGCGGGCGGTGATGTCGGCCGGGCCCCGCACGTCGAGGCGGAGGGTGACGGGCTCCTCGCTGTGGCTGACGAGCACGATGTCCTTGAGGTTGAGGATGATGTCGGTGACGTCCTCGACCACGCCCGGGATGGTGTCGAACTCGTGCAGCGCGTCGTCGAACCGCACCTGCGTGATGGCCGCGCCGGGGATGGACGACAGGAGGGTGCGCCGCAGCGAGTTGCCGAGGGTGTGACCGAAGCCGGGATCGAGAGGGCCGAGGGCGAACCGCTGGCGGTTGCCTTCCTCCTCGGTGATCGGCTCGACCGTCGGGCGCTGCATGACGAGCATCAGGTCGCTCCGGGTTGCTGACTAGATGGGGGGTGGGGGGGCGAGTACTTGCTGTAGAGCTCGACGATGAGCTGCTCGCGCACGGGCACGTCGATGTGCTCGCGCAGCGGGTACTCGCGCACCTTCACCGAGAGCCCTTCGTTCTCGGAGTCGAGCCACGGCGGTGGCGTGCGGGACAGCACGTCACGGTTCCACTGGATCTGGATCATCTCGCGGGCCTTGCCCCGCAGGCTGACGACGTCGCCCTTGCGGACGCGGTAGCTGGGGATGTCGACCCGGCGGCCGTTGACCTCGACGTGGCCGTGGTTCACGAACTGGCGGGCCTGGGGGCGGGTGGACGCCCAGCCGGCCCGGTAGACGATGTTGTCGAGCCGGCGCTCGAGCAGCTGCAGCATGATCTCGCCGGTGACGCCCCGCTTGCGCGAGGCCTCCTCGTAGAGGTTGCGGAACTGCCGCTCGTTGAGGCCGTAGGTGAAGCGGGCCTTCTGCTTCTCCTGGAGCTGCTCCAGGTACTCGGACGCGTTGCGGCGCCGGCTGCGGCCGTGCTCACCCGGCGGGTAGGGACGGCGCTCCAGGGCGCGGTTCTCGCCCGAGGTGCCCCAGATGTTGACGCCCAGGCGGCGGGAGACTCGGGACTTGGGCCCGGTGTAGCGGGACATGCGTGGTTACCTCAGACCCGGCGCCGCTTCGGCGGGCGGCAGCCGTTGTGCGGGACGGGGGTGACGTCCTTGATGCCCGTCACCTCGATGCCGGTGTTCTGGATCGAGCGGATCGCGGTCTCGCGGCCGGAGCCGGGGCCCTTCACCTGGACGTCGACCTTGCGGACGCCGTGCTCCATGGCCCGGCGGGCGGCGGCCTCCGCGGCCATCTGCGCCGCGAACGGCGTCGACTTGCGGGACCCCTTGAAGCCCACGTTGCCGGCCGAGGCCCACGACAGCACGTTGCCGTCCTGGTCGGTGAAGCTGATGATCGTGTTGTTGAAGCTCGACTTGATGTGAGCGACGCCGTAGCCGACGTTCTTGCGCTCGCGCTTGCGGGGCCTGCGGCCACCGGCGGACTTGGGCTTGGCCATCAGGTAACTACTTCCTCGCCTTCTTCTTGCCGGCGACCGTCTTCTTCGGGCCCTTGCGGGTGCGGGCGTTGGTCTGGGTGCGCTGGCCGCGCACGGGCAGGCCGCGCCGGTGGCGCAGGCCCTGCCAGCAGCCGATCTCCATCTTGCGCTTGATGTCCTGCGCCACCTCGCGGCGCAGGTCGCCCTCGACCTTGAA
>DATBGF010000357.1:0-2739 GCA_036558145.1 Acidimicrobiales bacterium | reverse complement strand
GGCCGTCGGGGCCGCCGCCCCCATTCGAGCTGCGCCGGCCCGAGCTGAACGCCCAGCTCCCCACCCTGCTCGACCACGCGGCCGCGGCGCTGCGCCATCCCCGGCGGCGGGCCATCGCCAGGATCGCGGCCGCGTCGGTGGCCGGGTTCCGGACCGCGCTCGACGGCCTCGACTTCACGGAGATCCACACGCCCAAGCTGGTGGCCTCGGCCACCGAGACCGGCGCCAACGTGTTCGCGGTCGACTACTTCGGCCGGCGGGCCTACCTGGCCCAGAGCCCGCAGTTCTACAAACAGACCATGGTCGGCGTGCTGGAGCGCGTCTACGAGGTCGGCCCGGTGTTCCGGGCCGAGCCCCACGACACCGCCCGCCACCTCGCCGAGTACGTGTCGCTCGACGCCGAGATGGGCTTCATCGACGACCACAGGGACGTCATGGCCCTCCTGCGGTCCACCCTGGCGGGGATGGTCGATGCCGTCACGACGCTCGACGTCACGCCGCCGGACGTCCCGGAGGAGATCCCGAGCCTCGACTTCACCGCCGCCCAGGAGATGATCGAGGCCGGCACCGGCGAGCCGACCGTGGGCGAGCCGGATCTGGCTCCCGCCCACGAGCGCTGGATCGGCGAGTGGGCCCGGCGTGAGCACGGCTCGGACTTCGTGTTCGTGACCGGCTACCCGCAGGCCAAACGGCCGTTCTACACCCACCCCGACCCCGCCCGGCCCGGGTTCACCAACAGCTTCGACCTGCTGTTCCGGGGCGTCGAGCTGGTGACCGGCGGTCAGCGCCTCCACCGCTACGAGGACGTGATCGCCGCGCTGGGCGACCAGGACCCGGGCCCGCTGGCCGGCTACCTCGATGCCTTCCGCTACGGGATGCCGCCCCACGGCGGCTTCGCCATCGGGCTGGAGCGCTGGGTCTCCCGGCTCGTGGGCGCGGCCAACATCCGCGAGGTGACGCTGTTCCCCCGCGACATCAACCGCCTCAGCCCGTGACCGAAGACCGGGCAACGCGCTTGACCTAAAGCGTGCTTTAACTGGTTTCCTGGGCGCCATGCAGATGGACTTCAGCCACTGGATGGCGCTCGAGAGCGCGATGCAGGGGCAACAGCCGCGGCGGGCCTTCAGGCGGGCCACGCTGCGCCGCATCTGGGCCTTCGCCCAGCCCCACCGCCGGGCGCTGGCGGCGTTCCTGCTGTTCAGCATCGTGTCGGCCCTGCTGGCGGTGGCGACGCCGGTCCTCGCCGGCCAGGTGGTGGACGAGATCGTCGACGGCAAGAGCGAGGCCCGGGTCATCGGCCTGGCCGTGCTGATCGCCGCCATCGCCCTGGTCGACGCGGTCGTCGGGATCGCCGAGCGCTGGCAGTCGGCCCGCATCGGCGAGGGCCTCATCCTCGACCTGCGCCGGGCGGTGTTCGGCCACGTGCAGCGCATGCCGGTGGCCTTCTTCACCCGGACCCGCACCGGCGCGCTGGTCAGCCGGCTCAACAACGACGTCATCGGCGCCCAGCGGGCCTTCACCTGGACGCTGTCCGGCGTGGTCAGCAACCTCATCACCCTGTTCCTCACGCTGGCCGTCATGCTGCGGCTGTCGTGGCAGATCACCGGGCTGGCGCTGGTCCTGCTGCCGCTGTTCGTACTGCCCGCCCGGCGCATGGGTGCCCGCCTGGCCCACCTGGAGCGGGAGGCGGCCGACCACAACGCCACCATGACCACCCAGATGACCGAGCGCTTCTCGGCCCCGGGCGCCACGCTGGTCAAGCTGTTCGGCCGGCCGGCCCGGGAGGAGGCCACGTTCGGCGACCGCGCCGAGCGGGTGGCCCAGATCGGCGTGCGCACGGCCATGGGCCAGTACGTGTTCCTCACCGCGCTGGCGCTCGTGTCCGCCCTGGCGCTGGCCCTGGTGTACGGGCTCGGCGGCTGGCTGGCGCTGCAGGGACGGCTCGATCCCGGCACCGTGGTCACGCTGGCCCTGCTCCTCACCCAGCTCTACGCGCCCCTGACCGCGCTGGCGAGCGCCCGGGTCGACGCCATGACCGCCATCGTCAGCTTCGAGCGGGTGTTCGAGGTGCTCGACCTCGAACCGCTGATCACCGAGAAGCCCGACGCGGTGGCCGTGCCCGACGGACCGGTCTCCGTGGAGTTCGACGGCGTGCGCTTCAGCTACCCCAGCGCCGACCGGGTGTCGCTCGCCTCGCTGGAGGAGGTGGCCACGCTGGACACACGGGGCGGCACCGAGGTCATCCACGACGTGTCGTTCCGGGTCGAGCCGGGCCGCATGGTGGCGCTGGTGGGATCGTCCGGCAGCGGCAAGTCCACCATCGCGGCGCTGGCGCCCCGCCTGTACGACGTGGACGCGGGCGCGGTCCGCCTCGGCGGCGTCGACGTGCGGGACCTGTCGTTCGACACCCTCCGCTCCACCCTCGGCCTCGTGACCCAGGACGGCCACCTGTTCCACGACACCGTGCGGGAGAACCTGCGCTTCGCCCGGCCCGAGGCCACCGACGACGAGCTGTGGGCGGCCCTGCGCACGGCCCGGCTGGCGCCGCTCGTCGAGTCCCTGCCCGACGGGCTCGACACGGTGGTCGGCGAGCGGGGCTACCGCTTCTCCGGCGGCGAGCGCCAGCGGCTCACGATCGCCCGCCTGCTGCTGGCCCGCCCCCGGGTCGTGATCCTGGACGAGGCCACCGCCCACCTCGACTCGACCTCGGAGGCCGACGTCCAGGCCGCGCTGGCCGAC
>DATBGF010000356.1:0-4392 GCA_036558145.1 Acidimicrobiales bacterium | reverse complement strand
TGGGCGCGCTGCTGGCGCTGCTCGGCGCGGCGGGCGCGGCCGGAGGCGGTGCGCTGGCCAACCGCCTCGGGTCCCAGTGGTTGGTGCTGGCCGCGGTCGGCGGCGGCCTGTTCGGCGCGGGACTGGCCGCGGTGCTGGGCGCGTGGGAGCTGCCGGTGCGCACGCCCGCGGGCTCGGGGCTGTTCCTGCGGGTCGAGTCGTTCCGCCGGTTCCTGGCCGAGTCCGAGGCCTACCACGCCGAGGAGGCGGCCAAGCGGGGCGTGCTGCGCGAGTACACGGCCTGGGCCGTGGCGCTGGACGAGATCGACCGCTGGTCGCGGGCGGTGGCCACGTCGAGCATCGCCCCCCAGACGGCGGGGCTGGGCTACGTCCACATGGCCCCGCTGCTGATGGCCTCGACCCTCAGCGCCTCCACCGCCCCGCGCCAGTCCGGGGGCGGCGGCTTCGGCGGTGGCGGGTTCGGCGGCGGCGGGATCGGCGGCGGCGCAGGCGGAGGCGGCGGCGGCAGCTGGTAGCCACGGCGCACCTGTGATCTGACGCGTCGAGGGGGACGACCCGCCGGTCGTCCCCCTCTCGCCTGTGGCGGGTGGAGCTTGGGGATCAGTCCGTGGCGATCGCCGCCAGGACGTCCATGCGGGCTGCCCGGCGGGCGGGCCGGACTGCGGCGACCACGCCCACCAGGGCGCCGATCACCATCACCACGGCCAGCGGCCCGGTGGGGATGGCGAAGGACGTGAACCCCTCATGGGCGAGCGTGTCGACCATGGCCCAGCCGAGGAAGACGCCGAGCCCGACGCCGCCGGCGGTGCCGAACAGCGCCACGGTGGCCGCCTCGCCCCGGACCATCGACCGCAGCTGGCGCCGGGTCTGGCCCACCGCCCGCAGCAGGCCCAGCTCCCGGGACCGCTCGTGGATCGACAGGGACAGGGTGTTGGCGATGCCCATGAGGGCGATGATGATGGCCAGCACCAGCAGGCCGTACACCAGGTTGAGCACCTGGTCGACCTGGCCCGAGGCCGTCTTGACGTACTCCTTGCCGGTCTGCACGTCGGGCGCCCCGAACTGGTCGGCCACCGCCTGGATGGCCCGCTCGGCGTGGCCGAGGCTGGTGCCGTCGGCCACCGTGATCATGATCACGAAGTCGCTCGGCATGGCGGTGTGGGGCAGGAACAGTGCGTCGGGGATCAGCAGGTCGCCCATGAGGTTGCCGCGGGCGTAGATCGCCCCCACGGTGGGCTCGGCGCCGGCGCCGTCGGCGAAGGTCAGCGGCAGCGGGCTGCCGAGCTGCAGGTGGTGGTCCTTGGCGTAGTCCGCCGACACGGCCACCTCGTCGTCGCTGACGTCGGCGATGCTGCCGCCCTGGGTGGCGCCCAGGTCCATCATGCCGTCGAAGGTGGCCGGCTCGATGGTGGTGGCGAGGGTGTCCTTGCCGTCGACCCTCAGCGGGGCGTTGGACAGCGACGAGACGGCGCCCACCTCGGGCAGGGCGGCGATGGACCTGCTCAGCTCCGGGCTGAAGCCGACCGTGCTGAACCCCGAGTCGGACACCACCAGGTCGCCGTTGAACTGCTGGGCGATGGTGTCGTCCATCGACGCCTTGATGGACGAGCCGACGACGGTGAACAGCGACACGACGGCCACGCCCACCATCAGCGCCGAGGCGGTGCCGGCGGTGCGCCGCGGGTTGCGCATGGCGTTGCGGCGGGCCAGGGACCCGGTCACGCCCCGCAGCGCAGCCCCGGGAGCGGCGAGCACACCGGCCACCGGCCGCGCCGCCACCGGTCCGAAGAGGACCACGCCCACCAGGGTGAGCACGGCGCCGAGCCCGGTCAGCGGGAAGTTGCCGTCCCCGCTGGTGCCGCTGAGCACGGCGGCGACACCGGCACCGGTGACGGCCAGGCCCAGGGCGGCCCGGAACCACGAAGTGCCGGAGCGGTCGACGGCCGCGGCCCGCAGGGCCTCCATCGGCCGGGTGCGGGCGGCCCGCAGCGCCGGGGCCACGCTGGCCACCAGCGTCACGATCACGCCGACGGTGGCGGCGACGAGAGCCGAGCCGGTGCCGATGACGAGGGCGTGCGCCGGCATGCTGACGCCGATGGCGCCGAAGACGGAGATCATCCCCGCGGCCAGCCCGACGCCGGCGGCGACGCCGATCGCCGAGGCGACGACGCCCACGGCCAGGGCTTCGACCACCGTCGAGCGCAGCACCTGGCCCCGGGAGGCGCCGAGCGCCCGCAGCAGGGCGGACTCCCGGGTGCGCTGGGCCACCAGGATCGAGAACGTGTTGTAGATGCTGAACGTGGCGACGACCAGCGAGACGCCGGCGAACACCAGCAGGGCCGTGGTGAAGAAGCCCAGGAAGGCGCCCTGGATGTCGTCCTCCATCTCCTTGGTCACCTGGGCGCCGGTGAGGCTCTCGACCCCGTGGGGGAGCACGGGGTCGATCCGCTGCACCAGCTCGGACTGGCTCACGCCCGGCTCGGCCGCCACCCGGATGCTCGTGGCCTTGCCCGGCTGGCCGGGGAGCAGCAGCTCGCTGGCCCACTCGGGGGTGAAGGCCGCGTAGGTGGTGGGACCGGCGCTGTCGGCGCCGGCGAAGGTGGCGAGGCCCACGATCGTGACCTCGACCGGCTGGGGCACCCGGATCGTGGTGGTGTCGCCGATGGCCAGATGGCCCTCCTCGGCGGCGCCCCTGTCGATGACGGCCTCGCCGGGAGCGGCCGGCGCCCGACCCGTGGCCAGGTGGTAGGGGTTGAGGGCGTCGTTGCTGATCCAGCCGGCGGCGAACGTCGGCGGGCCGTTGCCGCCGATCGGGTCGCCGTCGGAGCCGACGATGCGGCCGGAGCCCCAGATCTCGGGCACGGCCGCGGCCACGCCGTCCACCGACGCGATCTGGCCGGCCAGGCCGGCGTCGACGAGGCCGCGCTCGACGATGTCCTCCTCGCCCACCTGGGTGGCGTTGCGCACGACGGCGTCGGTGCCGGCGTTGGACTCGGCGAAGATGTCGCTGAAGCCGGCGGTCATGGTGTTGCCCACCACCAGGGTGGCGGACAGGAAGGCCACGCCGAACATCACGGCGAGGCTGGTGGCCAGCAGTCGCCGCTTGTGGGCGCTGACGGACTTGAGGGTGGTCCTCCACATCGTGATCAGCTCCCCAGGGCCTTCATGTGCTCGAGCACGCTCTCGGCGGTGGGGCTGGCGACGACGTCGACGATCCGGCCGTCGGCCAGGAACACGACCTCGTCGGCGTGGGCGGCGGCGGACGGGTCGTGGGTGACCATCACGATGGTCTGGCCCATGTCGTCCACCGCCGCCCGCATGAAGTCGAGGATCTCGGTCCCGGAGCGGGAGTCGAGGTTGCCCGTGGGCTCGTCGGCGAAGATGACCTCGGGCCGGCTGGCGAGGGCCCGGGCCACCGCCACCCGCTGCTGCTGGCCGCCCGACAGCTCGGCCGGGCGGTGCTTGAGCCGGTCGCCCAGGCCCACGGTCTCGATCACCCGGTCGAACCAGCCCTTGTCGGCCTTCCGGCCGGCCAGGGAGAGCGGCAGGGTGATGTTCTCGCGGGCCGAGAGCATCGGCAGCAGGTTGAAGGCCTGGAACACGAAGCCGATCCGGTCCCGGCGCAGGCGGGTGAGCTCCTTGTCCGAGAGCGTCGACAGGTCGACGTCGCCCACGTACACCCGCCCGGAGGTCAGCGAGTCGAGGCCGGCCATGCAGTGCATGAGGGTGGACTTGCCCGAGCCCGACGGGCCCATGATGGCGGTGAACCGCCGGGCCGGGATGGCGAGGCTGACCTCGTCCAGCGCCCGCACCTCGGTGTCGCCTCTGCCGTAGACCTTGGTGGCGAGATCGGCTCGCACCGCGGGAGCTATACCGGCGAAACCGGTGCCACCCCACAAGGCCGCCTCGGGTTGCATCACATCGTTCGCAGTCATGTCTGCGACGGTAAGAAACCCGGCCCGCCTGGTCATTGGCGCCACCCGGCGTCTAGGGGGTGGGGACATCCCCACCCCCTAGCGGGGGCTAGAACTACGCGCCGGTCCTAGCGGTTGTGGACTCGCACGCCGGCGATGAAGATCTCCTGGTCGTTGGCGACGGCCGCGTTGGCGGCCGGGGCCTGGCAGAGCTCGGGCGGTGAGCCTTCGGTGCCGGTGCCCGGGCAGAGGAACAGGGCGGGCGCCCGTGTGTCCGACCACGCGGGGTACGCGACCTTGTCGGTGGCGTCGACCATGATGTAGTCCCCCATGAACTGGCCGGTGAACTGCGTGGGCGGCGGCATGCTGCCCGAGGTCACCCGCGTGCTGGAGAAGCTCGTCAGGTCCACGCTGGTGCTGAGCGTGATGTCGGAGAAGCCGGTGGTGTTGTCGTCGCCGTACTGGCGGTCGTAGAACG
>DATBGF010000355.1:0-2330 GCA_036558145.1 Acidimicrobiales bacterium | reverse complement strand
AGCGAGACGTGGAAGGCGTACGAGCGCCCGGAGAGCGAGGTCACGGGCAACGCGTCGGACAACTACGAGCGCAGGGCCCCGGGCACGGCGGGCATGCGCCACGGCGTGCGCTACCAGATGTACGCGTCGGCGGACGGCTTCGTGCTGTTCCAGGCGTCCGAGCGGGAGTTCTGGCGCAACTTCTGCGAGGGCATCGACCGCATGGACATGTTCGAGCGCTGGCCCGGCGCCCGCGTGGCCGACCACGCCCCCGGCAATCGGGAGATGCAGGCGGAGCTGCGGGACATCTTCGCCACCCGGACCAGCCAGGAGTGGATCGCCTTCGGCGACGCCCACAACACCCCCATCGCCCCGGTCAACACGCCCCAGACGCTGGCGGACGACCCCCAGTTCCAGCACCGGCTTCCGTTCCACCCCCGGGAAGCCCTGGGTGCGGAACAGCTGCCGACCCCGATCAAGCTGATGGACGAGGACCTGCCCGCCCCGACCAAGGCCCCGACCCCAGGCCAGCACACGGACGAGCTGCTGGCCGAGGTACTGGGCTACCCGCAGGACCGCATAACCGAACTGCGCGACGCGGGCGCCTTCGGCTGACCCCACCTCGGTCGCCCGTCGAGCGCCAACAGCCCGATCCACCCAGGCCGAGCCGCCACGGCGCATGCGGGAAAGTCGGATCACCGTGCGGCCATCGACCGCGGCCCTGGCCGCCCCGGCCTTGGGCAACCTGGTTGGCCACGGGCAGCGGAGTCGCTGGCGCTGCGGCGTCGCCGAGGAGCGATTGGGTGGGCGTGGGCGGCGGCGGCATCGGGTGGCCATAGGGCTGTCGGTAGCGGGCTCTGCCGCCCGGTTCCGGGCGTAGGCACGCGGGCGGAACTGCGGGGTTGGCAGTGGGCGGACGTGGGGTGGGGTCAGCATGCGGTGACCGTGGCTCGGACGGCCTCGGCTAGGTCGGTGGGGAGGAGGTCGTGGATCGCGGCGAGGAGGTCGGCGCGGGCGGGGTAGGCGGAGAGGAGCCAGCGGGCCCACATGCCGTCGTCCATCCACTTGGCCAGGGCGGGTGACGAGTCGAGGCCGGGGACGTCGATGGTCTCCGGGTGCTGGCGCAGCCGGGACCATGGCCAGGAGATCGCCAGGGTCTGGCTGGCCCGAGCCAGAGCGGCCGGGTCGGACGGGAGCGGGGCGGGGCCGGATGCCGGGTGGACGCATGCGACCGACTCCCAGTCGCGCGGTACCGAGGCCGGGCCGCGGCTGGCGGCGTCGACCAGGCGGTCGAGCCAGCACAGAGTCCACAGGTCGGTCGTGCTGGGCGATGGGGCGGCCGTCGGTAGGCCGAGCGCTCGGCGGCAGGCGTCGGCCACCATGCCCTCCGGGGCCTCGGGGATGGGGACGGGCTCAGCGTCGCCGTACTGCATGAGCGTGCCGGTCTCGCCCGAGCGGTGGACCACGGTGGTGACGAACACGTCGCCCAACCCCGCGCCCCGCCGGGGTCGCCCCGTGTCGTCGAGCGCGTGGGCCGACCCGGCTCCGGAGACTCCGAGGGCGTGCCAGTGCGCAGGGGCGACGAAGCGGAGCAGCAGGTCGAGCGGATGGGTCTCGGCGAGCGGGCACCACACGAGAGCGTCCGGCCTGGTCTCGACGAGCCACATGACGGCGGTGCCTGCGGCGGCCGCCGTGACCTGGGCGTGGGCCAGGCTGGCCAGGGCGAGCAGCCGGGCGTGCAGGGGTGATGAGGGGGTAGGGCACACGGGAGCCTCCGGGACTGGGAACCACCGGTTGTCTGTCGGCGGTCACGTGCCTGGAGTGCTCGGCCGGGGGACCACAAACCCGCTGACTGCGCTGATGGGCGCTGCGGACACATCCGCTGCCATGAACGATAGTGCGGGGGTGTGACAGTTTAGGGAGACGCAGGGGAATCCACGAAAGAGATCATGTTCACCCGACGACGCTCGACCAGGATCCGGGTGAGGCGGGCGTCACTCGCCACGTAGGCGTCCAGGTCGGCGAGCGCGAGCTCGTGGATCCGCTCGCGGTCGACCTCGACCGGGGTGAGGCCCACCACCCGGGCGATGGCCTTGAGCGAGCACGAGATGTGCAGGACCCGGCCGACGTCGCCCCGGTACATGCGGTAGCCGTCGAGGTGGCGGTGTCCGTACCACCGGGCGCGGTAGGCGCCCGCGTGGCCGGCCAGCGGGCCCCGGCTCAGCACGACCGTCGGGTCCGGGACGAGGCGCAGCCCCAGCGGGACTCCGGCGATGGCGGCCCGGTCGGCCAGGAACGGCAGGTCGAAGGCGGCGCCATTCCAGGTGGCGAGGATCCCCGGATCGAGGGCG
>DATBGF010000354.1:0-12434 GCA_036558145.1 Acidimicrobiales bacterium | reverse complement strand
GCTGGTGGGGGGTGTCGCCGCACTGGCCGTCTACGCGCTGCGCGTCGTCGGCCCCAAGGTGGTGCCCAAGGGCCGGCCGGTCGTGACCCGCCAGCAGTTGGTGTGGCTGGTGCTGGGCATCGCCCTGCTGTGGGTGGCGTCCGACTGGCCGATGCACGACATCGCCGAGGAGTACTTGTTCTCGGTGCACATGGTCCAGCACCTGCTGCTGACCTACTTCGTGCCGCCGATGCTCCTGCTGGCCACGCCCGAGAGGCTGGCGCGCCTGGTGCTCGGCCGGGGGAAGGCCAAGCAGGCGTTCTACTTCCTGGCCCGGCCGGTGCCCGCGGCTTTGCTGTTCTGCAGCCTTCAGCTGTTCACCCACGTGCCCGGCGTGGTGAACACGTCGGTCCAGGTCGGTCCGGTCCACTACCTGCTGCACACCGCGCTGGTGTCGTCGGCGCTGCTGATGTGGATGCCGGTGTGCGGGCCACTCCCCGAGCTGCGCATCTCCTACCCGGCGCAGATGCTGTACCTGTTCGTCATCTCGATCATCCCCACGGTCCCCGCGGCCTGGCTGACCTTCGCCGACGGGGTCGTGTACTCGGCCTACGACGTCCCGGCCCGCCTGTGGGGGATCAGCGTCACGTCGGACCAGCAGGCCGCGGGCGCCATCATGAAGCTGGTCGGCGGCAGCTACCTCTGGGTGATCATCACGCTGCGGTTCTTCCAGTGGGCGGCCAAGTTCAGCGATACCGACAAGGCCGCGGACCAGGCCGGCCCGGCCCACGAGCTGCACTGGGACGACGAGGTCCGGCCCGAGGCCGCCGCGCCCACGGCCGGCACCAACGGCGCCTCAGCGCCCAAGGTCGGCTCGCCCAACGGCAACGGGCACAAGGTGGCCCACGGGCCGGCTTAGCCCTCGGCGGTGCCTCCCGGCCAGGCGTAGGTCACGCCGGTGAGCTTCTCCGACATGTCCCACAGCAGCTGCGCCGACCCGAGGTCGGCCGCAGCCGCCGACACGCCGGCCCGGACGGGAGCGCCGCGCATCCCCAGCAGGCGCGGCCCGTAGTAGTCGCCCGAGGCGACCCCGGGGGCGGTGGCCGCGTACAGCAGCGGCAGCGCGCCCGCGGCGTCGGACTGGGCGAGGGTGTGGTTGCCGATCGAGATGGCGGCGCGTGCGAGGCCGGACACGATCGGGTTGCCGAGCCCTGTGGTGGTGCTCGAGCCCAGGTTGGTGGCGGCGTAGCCGGGGTGGCCGGCCGCCGACACGAGGGCGGTCCCCGCCGCCGCGGCCCGGCGGCCCAGCTCCGCGGCGAACAGCAGGTTGGCCAGCTTCGACTGGCCGTAGCCGGCCCAGCGGGAGTAGGTCCCGGTCTCCCAGTTGGGGTCGTCCCAGCGGATCTTGCCCTGGCGGTGGACGTTGGACGCCGTCGTGACCACCCGGGGCTCGGGCGCGGCCAGCAGGGTGGGCAGCAGCAGGCCGGTGAGCGCGAAGTGGCCCAGGTGGTTGGTCCCGAACTGCATCTCGAACCCGTCCGCCGTGCGGCTGAGCGGCGGGGCCATCACGCCGGCGTTGTTGAGCAACAGGTCGATCCGCTCGACATCGGCGGCCAGCCGCTCGGCCGCGGCGCGGACCGAGGCCAGGTCGGCCAGGTCCATGGGGACCACGAGCGGCTCGGGACCGGTCGCCACCGCGGCCACGCCGGCCCGGGCGGCTTCGGCCCGGTCCGGATTGCGGCAGCCGAGCAGGACCAGGGCGCCGTGAGCGGAGAGCGCCTCGGCCGAGCGCAGGCCCAGCCCGCTGCTGGCGCCGGTCACGAGCGCGGTGCGCCCGCTCTGATCGGGGATGTCGGACGCAGCCCAGCCTGCCACTGCGGTTCCTCCTAGTCGTCGGGTTCCCAGCGGAACAGCGCCACCGCCAGGGCGATCGAAGCCAGCGCCCACACGATCAGCACCGGCCACACCCGGCCGGGGACCGGGGCGTCCGCGCTGAGCGCCCCCCGGGTGGCCTCGGCCAGCGCGGTCGAGGGCAGCGCCCGGGCCGCGGACCGCACGCCCGGGGGCAGCTTGTCCAGCGGGAACACCATCCCGGACAGCAACAGCAGCACCACGAACACGGCGTTGGCGACCGCCAGCGCTACCAACGCCCGCATCCGCCCCGCCACCACCAGCGCCAGTCCCGTGAAGGCGGCCACCGACAGCACGAGCCCGAGGATCAGCGGCAGCGGCTCCACGTCGGGCCGCCAGCCCAGCGCGAGGGCAGCGACGCCCAGCACGAGCACCTGCAGGGCGATCACGACCAGCACGGCGAGCGCCTTGGCCGCCACCAGGCGGGGCCGGCCCAGCGGCGTGGCCCCGAGCCGCTTGAGCACCCCGTAGGAGCGGTCGAAGGCGGTGGCGATGGCCAGGTTGGCGAACGCGGTGGCCAGCACGGCCAGGGCCAGCACCCCGGGAGCCAGGAAGTCGACGGCGTCGCCGTCGATGGGCAGCACGTCGACCAGGCTGAAGAACACCAGGATCGCCACCGGGATCCCCAACGTGAGCAACAGCGACTCGCCGTTGCGCAACGTCAGCGTCAGCTCCAGCCGCAGTTGCGCGGCGAGCGCCTTCACGATCCCTCCGAGGTGAGGCGCAGGAAGACGTCCTCCAGCCGCTGGCGCCCGGCCCGCAGATCGGCCAGCGGGAGGTCGTGCTCGGCGAGCCAGGCGGTGATGGCGGCCACGTTGGCCGGGGTGGGGGGCGCGTCCACCTCGTAGTCGCCGGGGGCGGTCTCGGTGACCGGGCTGCCGCCCAGGTGCTCGGACAGGCCCTCGGTGTCGATCCCCGCGGGGCCACCGAAGCGGACCCGGTCGCCCGCGCCCTGGCCGGCGACGAGCTCGGTAACGGTCCCGTCCGCCACCAGCTTCCCGTGGTCGACGATGACCACCCGGTCGGCCACCCGCTCGGCCTCGTCCAGGTCGTGGGTGGTGAGCAGCACCGTGACCCCGTCGTTGCGCAGCTCGGCGATCACCTGGCGGATGACCTGGCGGCCCGCGGGGTCGACGCCGGCGGTGGGCTCGTCCAGGAACGCCACCTGGGGCCGGCCCACCAGCGCCACGGCCAGCGCCAGGCGGCGCTGCTCGCCTCCGGACAGCTGGCGGTACGTGCGCCGATCCAGCCCCGCCAGGCCCAGCCGGTCGAGCAGCGGCCCGGTGGGCAGCGACCGGCTGTAGAGGGCAGCGGCGTGGCGCATGACCTCGGGCGGGCGGAGGGCGGGATGGATGCCGCCCTCCTGCAGCATCACGCCGATCCGCTCGGTGAGCGCCCGGTGGTCGGCCCGGGGGTCGAGCCCGACGACCGACAGCCGGCCCGACGCCGGGCGGCGCAGGCCCTCGAGCGCCTCGATCGTCGAGGTCTTGCCCGCCCCGTTGGGGCCGAGCACGACGGTGACCTCGCCCGCCTCGGCGCCGAACGACAGGTCGTCCACCGCTCGGACGTCGCCATAGGTGATGGTGAGCGAGTCGACCTCCACGGCGGCCATAGCGGCCCGACGCTACCCCCGGCTGCGCTAGGGCACGGAGCCCGGGACGGTCGTGGTCGTGGAGGGGGCCGGCGCGGGCACGGTCGTGCTGGTGGTGACCGTGCCCGCTGCCGGCAGCGGTGCCACGCCAACGACCGGCGGCGGCACCGCGATGTTCCCGGCCGGGTCGCCGGGGTAGAGCGGGGTGGTGCTCTGATGCTGGGGGTAGGCGTTGGTGACCACCTGGCCGTCGGCGCCGAACACCGGGGCGACGGTCAGGGGATTGCCGTTGGCGTCGTAGCCCGGGAAGGCCTCGATGGGCCGGCCGTCCTGGTCGTACAGCCGCACCCGGTCGAGCGGCTGGCCGTTGGCGTCGTAGGCGTAGATGTTGCTGACGGGCGAGCCGTCGCCGTGCTGCAACCCGGTCTCGGCCAGGAGCCTCAGCCGGTCGACGTCCTGGGCGGACACGCCGTTGCCGCCGTTGTCGATGTAGATGGTGTCGCTCGCTCGCGGGTGCGTGTCGTTGGCCACGATCACGATGGCCGCGATGGCGACCACGTTCACGATCCAGACCCACCGCGGTGGCTTGGTACGCCGCCCGAGGCCCACCGACAGCACGGCCCCGAGGAACGCGAGGGCGGCCCCGAGGACCCACGAGCCCACCACTTCTGGGAACGGGAAGGAATCGGCCGTGCCGTTGGCGGCCATCGTCAGCAGGTAGACGACCAGCCAGCCCCGGGCGACCCACCACGCCGGGCGCAGCTCGGGCAGGAAGTCCAGCACGGCGCGGCCCGCCGGCTGGCGGCGGATGGCGTCGACCGCGGCGTCGAGCCGTCTCTGGGCCCGGGTGACCAGGCCCGGCCGGGGGTCGGGCATCTCGGCGGTGAGGCCCGCCGACGCCAGCAGCTCGGCGGCGAACGCCTCGGGCGAGCCGAGGGCGTCCTCCAGCGAGCGCTCGTCGTCGGCGGCCACCTGGTGGACGTGGGCGGTCAGGTCGTCGAGCAGGTCGTCGCGCTCGTCGTCGCCGAGGCCGGCGAGGTGGCTGCGGACCTCGGCCAGGTAGGCCTCGGCTCTGGTCTCGGACTCCGTCGTGGTGCTCACGCCGCCTCCTTGGCCGTGGCGAGCAGGGCATCGAGGACGTCGGCGAAGTGGCGCCACGTCTTGGTGCCGGTGGTGAGGGCGGTCCGGCCCGCGGGCGTGACCGCGTAGTACTTGCGGTGGGGGCCCTCGTCCGACGGCACCACGTACGACGACAGCGACCCGGCCTGGAACAGGCGGCGCAGCGTGCCGTACACCGAGGCGTCGCCCACGTCCTCCAGGCCCGCCTCCCGCAGGCGGCGGACGATGTCGTAGCCGTAGGCGTCGTCGTCGGCCACCACCGCGAGCACGGCCAGGTCGAGCACGCCCTTGAGCAGTTGGCTGGGATCCATTCGGCTCTCCGGTTGGTGTCGGCTCTCTCGTGAAGCGTGGTACTCCGCTAGGCACAGTACCACGCCTCCCACAGCAGAGGAACGCGTGCGGGACGATCCGTGCGGCGCCGGTACCCTCCTGACCCATGCTCGACCTCCGACGCATCCGCAGCGAGCCCGAGGCCGTCAAGGCCGCGCTCGACCGGCGGGGGCCCGGCACGTCCGACCCGATCGACCGCATCGTCGCCCTCGACGCCGACCAGCGGCGCCTGATCGCGGAGCGGGACGAGGTCCGCAGCCAGGTCAAGGCCATCTCCAAGGACGTGGGCCGGCTGCGGGGCCAGGGCCAGGTCGAGGAGGCCGAGGCCCGCATGGCCCAGTCGCGGGAGCTCGGCGAGCGGGAGAAGGGCCTGGCGGCCGAGGCCGACCGGCTCGGCGACGAGGTCCGGGCCCTGCTGCTGCGGGTGCCCAACGTGCCCAGCGCGGACGCTCCCGACGGCGCGGGCGAGCACGACAACGTGGTCCTGCGCACCGAGGGCTACGACCCGGCGGCCTACGGCGAGCACCAGCGGGTCCCGCACTGGGACATCGGCGAGGACCTCGGCCTGCTCGACATCGCCCGGGCCACCAAGATCTCGGGCTCGATGTTCGTCATGTACCGGGGCTGGGGCGCCCGGCTGCTGCGGGCCATGGTCCAGCTCAGCCTGGACGCCAACGCCGACGCCTACGAGGAGGTACGGCCCCCGACCCTGGTGCTCACCGACACGATGGTGTCGACGGGGCACCTGCCCAAGTTCGCCGACGACGCCTACCACGTCGAGCGGGACGACCTGTGGGCCATCCCCACGGCCGAGGTCCCGCTCACGTCGCTGCACCGCGACGAGGTGCTCGACGAGGCCACGATGCCGCGGCGCTACACGGCCCACACGTCGTGCTTCCGCCGGGAGGCCGGCTCGGCCGGCAAGGACACCCGGGGCCTGCTGCGCACCCACGAGTTCGACAAGGTCGAGCTGCTGGCCGTGGCCGCCGGCGCCGAGCAGGCCATCGCGGCCCAGGAGGACGTGCTGGCCCGCAGCGAGGCCCTGCTGCAGACGCTGGGCCTGGCGTACCGGGTGCTCGACCTGTGCACCGGCGACCTCGGCGGCTCGTCCGCCCGCACCTGGGACCTCGAGGCCTACGCCCCCGGCGTCGACCAGTGGCTGGAGGTGTCGTCGGTCTCGTGGTTCGCCGACTACCAGGCCCGCCGGGCCAACATCCGCTACCGCCCCACCGGCACCAAGGGCACCGAGGTGGCCCACACGGTCAACGGCTCGGCCATGGGCTGGCCCCGCACGGTCGCCGCCTACCTGGAGACCCACCGCCGCCCCGACGGCACGATCACCCTGGTGGAAGCCCTACGCCCCTACCTCCGCGGCGCGGACCACATCCCCCGGCCCTAGACCCGAGACGCCGTTATAATAACGGCTCCCTCCTCCCCGGGGGCGGCGGGGTTGGTGCCGTTATAATAACGGGCCCGCCAAGCGGCCAGGGGCAGCTGGCGCAGCGGCCGCGGCCCGCACGACATCCCCGATGCTGGCCCTGGCCTGCCGGGCCGTTGTCATAACGGGTCCACCTGGCTGTAGCAGTCGCTGAAGCGGACGGCCCTGAGCCCCTCGGGACGTTATAATAACGCCCCGCCGAGCCGGCTAGCGGCAGTTGGCGCAGCGGCCGGTCAGGGCGAAGTGTTGGGGGGCTAGCTCGAAGCCGTGCTCGTCGCGCAGGCGGTCGGCGAGGGAGTCGAGGGCGCCGTAGGGGATCTCGACCACCGACCCGCAGACCGAGCAGACGGCGTGGTGGTGGGGGCGGGTCACCAGGTGGAACGTGGACGGTCCGTGGCCCAGGTGGACGTGGGTGATGACGCCCACCTCCTCCAGGCGCTCCAGCGTCCGGTAGACCGTCGAACGGTGCACCTCGGGGTGCTGCTCGGCCACCCGGGCGACGATCTCGTCTGCTGTGACGTGGTGGTTTCCCGCCAGGAGCGCCTCCACGACCGCTCGGCGTGATGCCGTCAGGCGACCGCCCGCGCCGCGCACACGAGCCATCACTTCGTCGACCGACGGGGCACTCCCGTTCACCTACCTGAACATATAAGGTGCCTACGCTCCCCACCTCGTTCACCAATCTCCCCCACTGCACGACAACGACGCCGCACAGACAACGAGGCCGGGCCAAGGACAGAGGGAAGGTCACGCCATGCGCCGTGTCTGGTCATGGATGGCGATCAACTTCGGCAAGCACGCCGGCATCGTCGGGGCGATCGGCCTCGCCATCACACTGGTGTTGGGCCTGGGCATCACCAAGCTCGACTTCGCCACGGGCCAGGACTCGTACCTGAACAAGGACGAGCAGGTCTACAAGGACAGCGTCAAGTACCAGAGCCTGTTCGGTGGCGAGGCCATGCTCACCCTCTTCACCATGGACGAGGGCAAGACGGTCAGCGACTGGTTCACGCCCGCCAACATCGAGCACATGCGCCAGGTCGAGGACGACCTGCGCCAGACCGAAGGCATCGTCAGCGTCATCAGCCCCGTCACCGCCCTGGAGTTCACCCAGGCCATGGTGACCGGACCGGCCGACGCGCCCGACGACGTCACCCAGAGCGTGGCCGGCCAGGCCCTGCTCGCCGCCCAGAGCGCCGACCCCGACCCCGCGGCCCAGGCCCGTCGCCTGGAGGACGCCAGCACCACCCTCACCCGCATCAGTGCGGTCCAGGGCCCCCACACCCTCGACAACCCCGAATGGGTCGACTTCCTGCTGTTCGACAACCAGAACGAGATCCGCAAGTCCCTGCGCCCGTTCTTCCCGGACGAGAACCACGCCCAGGCCATCACCCGGCTGATCGGCAACGCCTCGCTCGAGGTCGAGGGCGCGGCCAGCGAGCGGGTCGTGGCCCAGGTCCAGGCCGAGCCGTTCGAGAACGCCACGACCATCACCACCGGCGCCCCGGTCCTGCTCAAGGACCTGAACGACTACCTCCGGGGCGGGATGCTCACCCTCGGCGCCATCGCCGTGGGGATCATGGTCGTGATCCTGCTGCTGCTGTTCCGGGTGCGCTGGCGGCTGCTGCCCCTGTTCGTCATCCTCGTCGGCGTCACCTGGGCCTTCGGCCTGGCCGGCTATCTCGGCATCCCCCTGTCCGTCGTGACCATCGCCGGGCTGCCGGTGATGTTGGGCGTGGGCATCGACTACGCGATCCAGATGCACTCCCGCATCGAGGAGGAGGTGGTCATCGACCGGGCGGAGCACCCGATCCAGGAGGCCGCGGTCAACCTCGGTCCCGCCCTGCTGGTCGTCACCTTCGACGCCATCTTCGCCTTCCTGGCCCTGCGCTTCGCCAAGGTGCCGATGATCCGGGACTTCGGCCTCCTGCTGGCCGTGGGCATCGCCGCCATCTGCGTGTGCAGCATCGTGCTGCCCATCGCCATCCTCGGCATCCGGGAGTTCCGCTCGCCCACCAAGGGCCGCGACTTCAGCCACGGCAACCTGGCCAAGCTGGTCGTGTGGCTCGGGGCGCTGCCGTCCAAGGCGGCCGTGCCCCTGGCCGTGGGCAGCGTGCTGATCTTCGTGGGCGGCATCGTGGTCGAGGACCAGCTCGACATCCAGAGCGATCCCGAGCAGTGGGTCAACCAGGACACCCAGGTCATCCGGGACATCGACACGCTGAAGCGTGAGACCGGCTCGTCGGCGGAGCTGGGCATCTTCATCGAGTCCGACGACGTGTTCAGCGACGAGACCACGAAGTTCGTGGTCGACTTCGCCAACGAGGAGCTCGCGCAGCGGCCCGAGGACCTGCTGACCGCCTCCTCCATGCCGACGACCGTGTCGTTCCTGCTGGAGGTGCCGGACACGACGCTGCTGCCGCCCCGGGGCATCGACGTGGAGCGGGCCTACCAGGTGGCGCCGCCCGACATCCAGAAGGCGCTGGTCAACCCGGACGCCAATGCCCTGAACCTGGTGTTCCGCACCGGGCCGGGCTCGCTCAACGAGCGGGCGGTGTACGTCGACCAGATCCGCAACGAGCTGGAGGCGGGCGAGACCTCGGGCGGCGTGGTCGTCCCCGAGGGGGTCCGGGCGACGCCGTCCGGGCTGGCCGTGGTGGGCGTGGGCCTGCTGGAGAACATCGAGTCGAACCGCATCCTGCTGACGTACCTGGCGATCCTGTTCGTCTTCCTGTTCCTGACCGTGCGGCTGCGCAGCATCGTGCGGGCGCTGCTGTCGATGGTGCCCGTGCTCATCGCCGTCGGCGTCGCCTCGCTGGTGGCCTGGATCCTGAACCTGCAGCTCAGCCCCATGACCGCGGTGGGCGGGCCGCTGGTGGTGGCGCTGTGCACCGAGTTCACCTCGCTGATCCTCTTGCGCTTCATCGAGGAGCGCCACCGCGGCCATTCGCCCAAGGAGGCGGTCGACGTGACCGCGTCCCGCACCGGCCGGGCCTTCATCGTCTCGGCGCTCACGGCCATCTCGGGCGTGGCCGTCATCGCCTTCTCATCCCTGCCCCTGCTGCGCGACTTCGGCGCCATCGTGGCCATGAACGTGACCGTGGCGCTGCTCTCCGCGCTCGTGTTCCTACCGCCCATGCTGGTGTGGGCCGAGGAGCGCGGCTGGGTGACCCGCGGGCTGCGCAAGCCACCCCCCATCGGCGGCCCGACGGCCACCTCGGGCCCGCTGCCGGAGCCGGCGCCCGAGCACGCGCCCGAGCCGGTCGGGGCGGGCAACCCGGACGGAGCGGACCAAACCTGACCTCGGTAGCGGGCATGATCGCCGGGTGACAGACGAAGTCCTCGGCGATCGTGCCCTCGGGCGTGCCACCCTGGCCCGCCAGATCCTGCTGGAGCGGGAGGACCGCGACCTCACGGCCGCGGTCGACCACCTGGTCGGGCTCCAGGCCCAGGTCCCGCACAACCCCTACAACGCGCTGTGGTCCCGGCTGGACCCCTTCGACCCCGAGGCGCTGTCCCGGCTGCTGGAAGACCGGGTCCTGGTCCGCATCGTCACCCTGCGGGGCACGCTGCACCTGGTCACTGCGGACGACTGCCTGCTGCTGCGCCCGCTGGTGCAACCGGTCCTGGAGGGCGAGCTGGCCCGCCACCAGACCTTCGCCCCGCGGCTGGCCGGCGTCGACCTCGACCTGATCATGGCGGTGGCCCGGCCGCAGCTGGACGAGCGCCCCTTCACCGGGCCCCAGCTGCGGGCGTTCATGGCCGAGCACTTCCCCGAGCACGACGCGGCCGCGCTGGCCTTCGCCTGCCGCAACCGGCTGGCGCTGGTGCAGGTCCCGCCCCGCGGCCTGTGGGGGCGCGGCGGGCAGGTGACCACGATGACGGCCGAGGGCTGGCTGGGGCGGCCGCTGGTGGCCGAGCCGTCGATCGACGCCGTCGTGCTGCGCTACATCGCCGCGTTCGGCCCGTCGACCGTGGCCGACGTGGCGACCTGGTCCCGGCTGACGGCGTTCCGGGAGGTGCTGGACCGGCTGCGGCCGCAGCTGCGGACCTTCCGCGACGAGCGGGGGCGCGAGCTGTTCGACCTGCCCGACGCGCCCCGGCCGGACCCGGACACCCCGGCGCCGGTCCGCTTCCTGCCCGAGTACGACAACGTGCTCCTCAGCCACGCCGACCGGTCGCGCTTCGCCCGCCCGGAGCACCGCGAGGAGATCGGGCTCGCCTTCGATCGGGGCCGGGGCTCGATGCTGGCGGACGGGATCCTGCGAGGAGCCTGGAGCCTCGAGCACGACGCCAAGGCCCGTGACGCCGTCCTCACGGTGCGCGCGGTGGGCCGGCTCAGCGCCCGCGAGACGAGCGCGATCGAGGCCGAAGGCATGCGCTTGCTGGGCTTCCTCGCCCCGGACGCCCGGCCTGAAGTCCGCGTGGTGGGCGCGGACGGCGGCGCTAGGGTGGCTCGCACGATCAAGACCCAGGGCCACACCCGTGGCCCGACGGCAGGTCCCGGGGCCGCAGCCAGCGGGGAGGGAACCGTGTTGTCCGCCACCTATGACAACGAGAGCGGGGCCGGCGCGACGTGACCGACGCGCCGCCGGTGGCCGATCAGGCCGCCGCGCCTCCGGTCGAGTCCGGCCCCGGTGCGGCGGCCATCCGGCTCGAACGCCTCACGAAGCGCTACCCCGGCGCGGCCGGGCCCGCGGTCGACGGGCTCGACCTGACCATCCCCCGGGGCGAGCTGGTGGCGCTGGTCGGACCGTCCGGCTGCGGCAAGACGACCACGCTCAAGATGATCAACCGCCTCGTCGAGCCGACCGACGGCACGGTCTGGATGGACGGGGTCAACATCCGCACCCTGCCGGTCCACGAGCTCCGGCGGGGCATCGGCTACGTCATCCAGCAGGCCGGACTGTTCCCGCACCGCAAGGTGGCCGACAACATCGCCACCGTCCCCCAGCTCGCGGGCTGGTCCAAGGACCGGGTGCGCCAGCGGGTGGCCGAGCTGGCCGACCTGGTCGAGCTCGATCCCGACCTGCTCGGCCGCTACCCGTCCGCGCTGTCCGGGGGCCAGCAGCAGCGGGTGGGCGTGGCCCGGGCGCTGGCGGCCGATCCGCCCGTGCTGCTGATGGACGAGCCCTACTCGGCCGTCGATCCCATCGTGCGGGCCCGCCTGCAGGACGAGCTGCTGGCGCTCCAGAAGCGGGTGCAGAAGACGATCGTCCTGGTGACCCACGACATCGACGAGGCCATCAAGCTGGCGGACCGCATCGCCATCCTCAAGGTGGGCGGGATCCTGGCCCAGGTGGACACGCCCGAGGAGCTGCTGCGGGACCCGGTGGACGACTTCGTGGCCGACTTCCTGGGCGACGACCGGGGGATCAAGCGGCTGTCGCTCATGCGGGTCCGCCAGGCCCGGCTGAGCCCGGGCCCGGTGGTGGCGCCGTCCGACTCGGCGGCCGACGCCCGGGCCGTCATGCAGGCCCAGCGGACCGACTGGGTGGCGGTCGTGGACCCCGACGGGTGCCTGACCGGCTGGGTCGGCGCCGCGGCGCTCGACGGCAACGCGCAGATCGCCGATGCGGTCCCCGAGCCCTTCGCCGCGGTGGTCGACCCCGACACCACGCTCAAGGCTGCGCTGGACCAGATCGTCACGTCCCGCACCCGCGTGGCGGTCGTGGTCGACGCCAAGGGCCGCTACCAGGGCGTGCTCACCGTCGACGACCTGGCCGAGGGGGTCACCCGGTGACGGGGGCCTGGCTGCTGGGCGCCGACGAGCCGTTGCTCGAATGGGACTGGGTGTCGCGTCACACCGACGAGATACAGCAGCGGCTGTGGCAGCACTTGTCGCTCACGGTCGTGGCCGTCGGGATCGGGTTCGTCCTCGCCCTGGCGCTGGCGGTCGTCGCCGTGCGCTGGCGCTGGACCTACGGACCGCTCGCCGGCCTCGCCGGGGTGCTGTACGCCATCCCGGCGCTGGCGCTGTTCGGGGTGCTGGTCTCGATCCCCGAGTTCGGGCTGGGCTTTCGCACCGCGGAGGTGGCGCTGGTCAGCTACACGCTGCTGATCCTG
>DATBGF010000353.1:0-1898 GCA_036558145.1 Acidimicrobiales bacterium | reverse complement strand
CGAGCGCGATGAGCAGGGCGAGATGCCGGGCCTCGCTCCCGGCGTCCCACCGCGGTTGGGCCAGCTCGGAGACGTGCGCGGCCCCGGGACCGGCGCGGCGCTCACGGGATGCCCGCTGCCCGGTCATCCAGCGGTCGTAGTAGACGAGCCCGACCAGGCCGGCGGCCACCCCGGCGGCGAAGACGAGGGCGAGCCCGGCGAAGCGCGACCAACTGCCACCGTCGCCACTGGCGGCCTCGAGTGCGGCCTCGACCGGCTCGTTGGCGTGGGCGAGGACGTCGAAGAGCAGGAAGACCAGGATGCCGATGGCGAGGGCGTTGAGGAACGCCCGGACCTCGCCCGGCAACGAGCCCACCCTCGCGATCGGCAGGCCGAGGAAGATCGTGAACCCGGCCACGGCGCCGAGGACGAGCAGCTGACCTTCGGACATGCGCCTGGTACCCATCCCCTCGGTGACGGCCCGCGTAGGTTAAGACGACCTTACGAACCCGACAAACCCGGTCTGAGCCGCCCGCTGCAAGGCACCCGCGTGACCAGCCAAGCTGGAGCACCAGGGGGTGATCACGATGTCCGTCCCGGTACTGGGCACCAGCGTCGCGGCGGTCGCCGGCCGCATCGTCGTGGCCGCCGCCCTCGCAGTGGTCACGACCCGCCTCGCGCTCCGTCTGCTCGGCGTCCGGCGCGGCTGGGCCAAGGCGCTGGTCGCGGGGGCCGCTGGCTGGGCGACCGGTGGACTGCTGGCGCTGGGGCTCAACGGCTGGGACTGGGGCGCCGACGGGCTGGTGATCCAGACCCTGGCCATCGCGGTGCCGGCCACGATGGCCATCGCCGTGGGCATCGACCTGGTGGCGCCGCCCGGGTCCCTGTCCCGCCCCGAGGCCGCCGGGCTGCTGGTCGCGCCCCGTCCGTTCCGGGCGGTGCGGCGCCGGGTGGACGTGATCCGCCGCTACCGCGAGCTCGTCGGGCTGCTGCGGGCCCAGGGCTTCGGTCCCATGCTCGGCGCCGGCGGGCGGGCCGAGCGGGCGGCCGAGCCCGTCGGCGTCCGGCTGCGCCGCGTGCTCGAACAGGCGGGCGGCGTCTACGTGAAGCTCGGCCAGATCGGCGCCACCCGGGTGGACCTCCTGCCTCCGGACATCTGCGCCGAGCTCGCCAAGTTGCAGAGCCACGCCCCGACCGAGCCGGCCGAGGCCATCCGGGCCGTGATCGAGGCCGACCTGGGCCGGACCGTCGAGGAGGCGTTCCCCAGCTTCGACTGGGAGCCGCTCGCCGCCGCGTCGATCGGCCAGACCCACGCCGCCCGCCTGGCCGGCGGCGAGGACGTCGTCGTCAAGGTCCAGCGGGCGGGCATCGCCGAGGTCATGGAGCGCGACCTCGCCGCCCTGGCGCTGCTCGCGCAGTTCGCCGAGCGCCGCACGCCGCTCGGCCGCAGCCTGGGCACGGGCGACGTGCTCGACCAGTTCGCCCGCAGCCTGCGGGCTGAGCTGGACTTCACCCGCGAGGCCCGCGCCACGGCGGACATGGGCGCGCTGGTCGCCGCCGACCGGGCCACGGGCCCGACCGTGCGCATCCCCCGGGTCTACGGCGAGCTGTGCACCGCCCGCGTGCTCGTCCAGGAGCGCCTCGACGGCGTCACCGCCGACCGCCCCGGCGCGCTGACGTCGCCCGGCCTCGACCGCCGGGCCCTGGCCACGTCGCTGCTGCGGGTGGTGCTGCGCCAGATCCTGCAGTTCGGGTTCTTCCACGCCGATCCCCATCCCGGCAACGTGGTCGTCCTGGCCGACGGGACCCTGGGCCTGATCGACTTCGGCGCCGTCGGCCGGCTCGACCCGGTGCAGCGGACGGCCGTCGTCGACGTGGTGGCCGGGGTGGTCCGCCAGGACGTGCCGCTCATCCGGACC
>DATBGF010000352.1:0-5081 GCA_036558145.1 Acidimicrobiales bacterium | reverse complement strand
GCCGCTTGGACCGACCTTGCACCGCTCTGTCACGTCAGGCGCCGACGGCGCCCGACTGCATTCAGGAGGGGATGGCTTCGGCGGCTGCCTTCACCGCTTCGAGGGTGGTCTCCATCGTGGCGCCGTTTCGCTTGTCGCGATCGGGCGAACCGGTGATGAGCGGCGAGACCGTCCGCAGCACCGGACCGCGTCGATCAACGACCGCTTCGATAAGCCGCACCCCGTCGTCGGCGGCTTCGACGCGGTACTCCCAGCGGGCGACGGGCCGGCCGAAGTAGGTCACCTGCCAGGCAAAGACCTCGTTCGGTCGCATGTCGGTGATCGTCGACGTGGTGGTCCAGCGGTGGCGGCCGTTCCGGCTGGTCCCCCGGAACCGGGCCCCGACCTGCGCGGCGTGCAGCCGGCCGGTCCACCGGCAGCGGGCACACTCCGGGCTCCACTCGGCCATGCGCATCGGATCGGCGACGAGCCGGTAGATCGACTCGGCGGGCGCGTCGATGAGGACCGATCGTCGTGTCATCCGATGAGCTCCGCGACGAGGTCGGAGAGAGGCCGGCCGGCCACGGGGCCGGCCTGGCGGGTGGCGAGCGCAGCGTCGAGCCGGTCGAGCTCCTCGGCGTCACGGCGGCGCAGCGGCAGCCCGCGGGCGTCGCGCTCCTGCCGTGCCGCCCGCAGCAGCACGCGGGCGACGGCCGGGTCCTCGTCGGCGTCGAGCCGGGCGAGGTCCTCCACGGCCTCGCAGGTGGCGGCGGCATGGCCGATCCGGCTGGCGAGGCGGAGCGCCTGCAGGTGGACGTCGCGCGCGGCCACGGCGTCGCCTGCCCGGCGGTGCGACTGTCCGAGGACGTGGAGGGCGGAGATCGTCCCCTCGGTGTAGCCGATCGCCTCCTGGAGGGCGAGCGCCTCGCCGGCCGCCCTGAGCGCGGCTTGATGGTCGCCCTCGGCCATGGCCATCTGCGCCGTCTGGGTCAGCGCGATGCCCAGGACATGACGGTCACCCGCTCGGCGGGCCGCGGCCACGCCGTCCTCGGCCACCTGGGCCGCCGCCGCGTCCGCACGGTCGAAGAGCGTGCGGGCCAGCAGGACCGTGCACACCGCCAGGCCCCACGGGTCGCCGATCGGCTCCAGGAGCGCGATGGCGTCGCGGTGGGCGCGCTCGGCGGTGTCGTGGTCCCCGAGCGCCCACTCGCTGACGGCGACGGCGTTGAGCCCGTACGCGACCTCCGTGTCGTCGCCTGCCTCCCGGCCGAGCTCCACGGCCCGGTAGCCCGCCGTGCGTGCGGTCGTCAGCCGGCCGAGCGAGGCGGCGAGGAGGGCGTAGCCCCAGTGGCACTTCGCTCGGGCCGCGGTCGGGACGTCCTCCGCGGTCAGGAGCCGTTCCAGCGGGTGGACCGCCTCGGTGAGCATGCCGTTGAGCGTCCGGAACCACGAGAGGGCGGCGGCCTGGCGGGCGGCGCAGGCGAGGTCGCCGGTGGCGAGCGACCAGTCCAGCGCGGTGCGGAAGTTGTTGATGTCGCGGCGCAGGGACTCCAGCCACGCGAGCTGGTCGGAGCCCCGGATCCCGATCTCGCCCCGCTCCGCCAGCTCGGCGTAGAAGGCGGCGTGCCGGTCCCGGGTGGCGTCCGGGTCGAGGTCGTCGAGCACCTCGAGCGCGTACGCGCGCAGCGTGTCGAGCAGGCGGTAGCGGTCCTGGCCGGTGCGGCTGACCATCGACTGCTTGACCAGGGCCACGAGCAGGTCGAGCGGCGAGGCCAGGCCGGCTCCTGCCACGCTGAGCGCCGCTTCGAGGTCGAAGGTGCCGGCGAAGACCCCGAGGCGGGCGAACACGGTCTGCTGGTCGGGTGAGAGCAGCTCGAAGCTCCAGTCGATCGCCCGCCGCAGCGTCTGCTGGCGCTCGGCGACGTCGGCCCCGCCGTCGACCAGCAGGCCGAACCGGTCCCCCAGCCGGGCGCGGAGGGCCGCGGGGCTGAGCACGTCGCTGCGGGCCGCGGCCAGCTCGATGGCGAGCGGCAGCCCGTCCAGCGCCAGGCACACCGCCCCGATGTCCCGGGCCATCGCGCCGTCCACGTCCAGGTCGGGGTGCACCGCCGCGGCGCGCTCGACGAACAGGGCGACGGCAGCGCTGGACATGATCTCGTCGACCGACGTCGCGTCGGGGTCCGGCAGGGCCAGCGGGGGCACCGGCCAGGCGAACTCCCCGGACATCCCGAGCGTGCGCCGGCTGGTGGCCAGCACCCGGATGTCGGGACCGGCGTGCAGCACTGCGGACGCGAGCCGGGCCACGCCGGCGACGAGGTGCTCGCAGGTGTCGAGGACGAGCAGTCCCTGCCGGCCGGCCAGCGTCGAGGCGATGGCCTCGACCGGATCGTCGCCGGGGGCCACGGTGACCCCGGCCGCGGCGGCCACCGTGGGCGCGACGAGCGACGGCTGCTCGATCGGGCTCAGGTCGACGTACCAGACAGGACCTGCGCGGCGGGTGCAGAGGTCGATCGCCAGACGCGTCTTGCCCGCCCCGGCGGGGCCGGTGAGCGTCAGCGCCCGGTGACGTTCGAGCAGCTGGTCGAGGCGGGCCAGCTCGGCGTCCCGGCCGATGAGCGGTGACACCGGGACCGGCACGCGGCCCGTTGCACCGGCCAGGGGTGCCGGCTCCCTGGCGCCCTCCGGCGGGGCCCAGTCCAGCTGCGGGTCCTGCCGGAGCACCGCACGCTCCAGCTCTCTCAGCGCCGGACCGGGGTCGATGCCGAGCTCGTCGACCAGCGTGTGGCGCGCCTGGTCGTAGGCCCGCAGGGCGTCGCCCTGCCGCCCCGAGCGGTACAGCGCGAGGACGAGCAGCTCGTGGAACCGCTCGCGCAGGGGCACGCGCTGGACCAGCTCGGCCAGGTCACCGACGGCCGCGGCGTGACGGCCGGCGCGCAGCAGCAGCTCCATGCGGCGCTCGGTCGCCGCCCATCGCAGCTCGCCCAGGCGCGTCGCCTCCCCCCGGGCGAAGTCCATCCCCTCGACGTCCTCGAGCGCCTCCCCCCGCCACAGGCCGAGTGCCGCGTCGATGTCGTCGAGCGCGGACGCCAGGGAAACCGTCGAGGCCAGGGTGTCGACCGCCGGGAACCGTCGCACCGCGGCCTCGAACCGGCGGGCGTCGATGCGGTCGGGCTCGACCTGGAGCGCATAGCCGCTCCCCCGGGTGGCGAGCAGGGAGGCCCCGCCGGGCTCGGCGGCGGCGAGGCGCTTGCGCAGGTAGGACACCTGGATCTGGAGGGCGTTCGCCGGATTGCGGGGAAGCTCGTCGCTCCACAGCAGGTCCATGAGGGTGTCGGACGCGATCACCTGCCCGGGCTTGAGCAGCAAGGCGATCAGCAACGTGCGGGGAAAGCCGCGCCGGACCGGCACCTCACCGGCGCCGGCACGAACCTCCAGCGGGCCCAGCACGCCGAACTCCACCGTCCCGAGGGTACCGAGACGGCCGCGAGCGGGTCGGGGTGAGGGCGCGGTGACAGGCCCGTGACAGGCACCCCTGGTCTCCTGGGTGACGAGGCCCTACGCCCAGGAGACCAGCCGTGCCCTCCCCCATCACCCGCGCCACCCTGCACAGCCGCCTCACCGCCGACGACCGCCCCATCGTGGTCGAGGCCCTCGGGCCCGCCTTCTACACCGACGCCCACCTCCCGGGGGCCGTCAACATCCCGCCCGGACAGGTCGACGAGCTCGCGCCGGCCGTCCTCCCCGACCTCGACGCCGACATCGTCGTGTACGGCAGCGGCAGCAGCACCAGCTCCGACCTCGTGGCCCGGCGCCTCGAACAGCTGGGCTACCGGGCCGTCCTCGTCTACCGGGGCGGCAAGGAGGAGTGGGCCGAGCACGGCCTGCCCCTGGAGCGCCTCGACCGATCACCGGACTGACCCTTCCCGCGAAGGAGCACACATGACCACCACCGACCGCAAGCAGCTCGCCTTCGTCCTCTACGAGGGCCTCACACCGCTCGATCTCGTCGGCCCCCTCCAGGCGCTCGGGGCCGTGCCGCTCATCGACCCCGGCTTCGAGGTCGCCGTCGTGGCCGAGACCCGCGACACCGTCGGCACCGACGCGATCGTCGGCCTCCGGCCCAGCCACACCTTCGACGAGGTCCCCGCGCCCTACGCCCTCATCGTGCCGGGCGGCGGCGATCCGACCCTGCGCGCCTGCGGGCACAAGCCGCTCATCGACTACGTGGCCGAGGCCGCGGCGACCGCCGACATCGTCATGTCGGTGTGCACCGGTGCCCTCATCCTGGCGTCGGCCGGCCTCCTCGACGGGCGCCGGGCCACGACCCACTGGGCCTACTTCGACATCCTCGAGCGGCTGGGCGCCCAGCCCGTGCGCGCCCGCTGGGTCGAGGACGGCAAGTACCTCGTCACCGCGGGTGTGTCCGCCGGCATCGACGGCGGTCTCCACCTCGCGGCCCGCCTCGTGGGCGAGGACGCCGCCAAGCTGATCCAGCGCGGCCTCGAGTACGAGCCCGAGCCGCCGTTCGGGCCGATCGAGTGGGACCCCGCGACCGTCGAGGCCCTCCGCCCCATCTTCCGGGGCCCGCTCGACGAGGTCGTGGCCGCCCACCCCTACCTGGACCGGCGGGCGGGCTAGCCGGGTGGGAGGCCGAAGGCGGTGAGGGTGTCGGAGCCGGCGCCGTCGGACGTCACGGCGAGGATGTGCCCTGCCGAGACCGACAGGGAGCGGGCGGGGGCGCCGTCGAGCGGGACAGTGGCGAGTGGCGGGCAGGACGCTGCCCCGCAGCCGCCCGCGTCGAAGGCCACCAGGCCGTCGGGGCTGGTCGCGTAGACGACGTCGCCGGCGACCGCAGGCCTGGCCGCCGTACCTGCGGCGGACGCGGCCAGCGGGCCGCTCCACAGCGGCTCGCACACGGCTTGGCCGCAGCCGCCGATCGCGTAGGCCTCGAGCGCCCCGACGCCGGTGGACTGCTCGCGGCTGCCGACGACGTAGAGCGTGTCGCCGTCCACGGCCATGCCGTTCACCTGCCCGTCGTCACCCGGGTCGGACCCGCCGAGCTCGGCCCGCCAGACCTCGGTGCCGGTCTCGGCGGACAGCGC
>DATBGF010000351.1:0-4939 GCA_036558145.1 Acidimicrobiales bacterium | reverse complement strand
AGGAACGGCCGGGCTGCCATCGGCACCCGAGCGGAGGCGGGGCGGCTGACACAAGCGGGCCGAACCCGGAGCGGCACCAGACCGACAGGAACGGCCGGGCTGCCATCGGCACCCGAGCGGAGGCGGGGCGGCTGACACAAGCGGGCCGAACCCGGAGCGGCACCAGACCGACAGGAACGGCCGGGCTGCCATCAGCGACCGGGCGGTGGGGCGGCTGACACAAGCGGGCGGGGCGAGCGGCGGGACACGGCGGGTTGGTGTCGGACGACCACACTGCGCGCGAGTCGGGCGAATTGCGTTACGGGGCGTGCGTGCGTCACTCTCGTTGTCGTGGCGAGCGAGAGCTGGGGCGACGGCTCGCCGCCCTCGGGCGGCGTGCCGCGACGACTGAAGGAAGCGGCGTGCTGGAACGACTGAAGGAACTGTTGGCGACCCCGCGGGGGCGGGCGGTCGCGGGGGGTGTGGCCGTCGTCGTCCTCGGTGGGGCCGCGCTCATCACCACCCAGGTCATGTCGTCGGGGTCCACGCCGACCACCACCACGACCACCGAGTCGACCACGACGACCACCGCGCCGCCGACCACTCCCCCGCCTCCGCCGCCGCCTGTGTACCCGCTGACCGGGCTGCCGGTCACCGATCCGGCCGTGGCGGCGCGGCCGGCGCTGGCCGTGAAGATCGACAACGCCCAGCCCGACGCCCGGCCCCAGATCGGGTTGAACCAGGCCGACCTCGTGTACGAGGAGCGGGTCGAGGGGGCCGTGACCCGGTTCATGGCCGTGTTCCACTCCGGCGAGGCCGAGCCGGTCGGCCCCGTGCGCTCGGCGCGCACCTCGGACATCGGGCTGTTCCGGCCGCTGGGACTGCCGCTGTTCGCCTGGTCGGGGGCCAACCCCAGCTTCGCCGCCCGGGTGCGGGAGGCGGGCATGATCGACGTCGGCTACGACGCGGCGACCAACCAGTACTACCGGGCGCGGGACCGGCGGGCGCCGCACAACCTGATGATCGGCTCGACCAGGGCGATGTGGGCGGCAGGCTACGGGGGCTCACCGCCGCCGCAGCTGTTCGCCTACCGGGCACCGAACGAGGCGATCACCGGCGGGGCGGTCGCGAGCGGCGTCCACATCGTGTTCGCGGTCGGGGCCGGCTCGGCGCCGGTCGACTACGTCTGGAACGGTGGCGGTTACGCCCGCAGCCAGGCGGGCACGCCCCACGTCGACGCGCTGGGCGTCCAGATCGCGCCGGAGAACGTGATCGTGTCGTTCACGCCGTACGCCGACACGGACGTGCAGGACCAGTTCGGCGTGAACATCCGGGAGGCCCAGACGGTGGGACAGGGAGACGCCTGGGTGCTGACCGGCGGGCAGATCATCGTCGCCCGCTGGTCCAAGCCGTCGCTGGAGGCGCCCACCCAGTACGTCGACGCCACCGGGCAGCCGATCAAGCTCACGCCCGGGCGCACGTGGGTGGCCCTCGCGGAGCCGGGCACCGCCACCGTCATACCCTGAGCGACCGCGGACCGCCGACCGCCGGCCGCCTCAGGCCGGGCGGGACAGGGTGCGGCGCAGCAGGTCCAGGAGCGAGATGCAGGCGAACTGGCGGACGCGCGCCCGGTCGCCCGGCAGCGTGACCTCCACCGTGATCGGGTCCTGGCCGGGGAGGGCGATCGCCATGAAGACCGTGCCCGGCGGCTGGCCCTCCTGGCTGTCGGGACCGGCCACCCCGGTGACGCCGAGGCCGACGTCGGCGCCGAGGAGGTCCCGCACGCCGGTGGCCATGGCGGCCGCGGCCGGAGCCGAGACCACCGGGCCCTCGGGCACACCGAGGACCGAGTACTTCACGTCGCTGGCGTAGGACACGACGCCGCCCCGGAACCAGTCGCTGGCACCCGGCACGTCGACCAGGCGGGACGCCACCAGACCGCCTGTCAGGGACTCGGCCACGGCCAGGGTGAGACCCCGGGACAGCAGCAGCGAGGCGACCGCGTGCTCCATCGTCTCGTCGTCGATGCCGAACACGATGTCGCCGATCAGCGACCGCACGATCGAGTCCTCGGCGTCGATGAGCTCGGCGGCTTCGGACTCGGACGCGGCCTTGACCGTGATCCGCACCTTCAGCCCCTCGATCCCGCTGGCGAGGAACGCCAGCGTGGGGGCGCCCGGCCCGCCGGAGTCGAGGGCCTCCATGTGCGAGGCCAGCTTCTCGGCCAGGCCCGACTCGCTGTCGCCCCAGGTCCGCAGCGTCCGGGACCGGATCACCGCCACCGTGCCCGCCCGCCGGGCCATGTCGGGCAGGATCGCCCCGGACACGATCTCGTACAGCTCGTAGGGGACGCCCGGCACCGCGTAGATCACCTTGTCGCCCACCGGGCAGATGAGGCCCGGGGCCGTCCCGGGCTGGGGGTCGGCGATGGCGACACCGCCCTCGGGGACCAGCGCCTGGCGCATGTTGTTGGCGGGCATCCGCCGGCCCCGGGCTGCGAACCGCTCCAGGATGCGGTCGGCCACGTCGTCGTCGGGGACCAGCGCCACCCCCATCACCTTGGCGATGGCGTCACGGGTGATGTCGTCCTGCGTGGGCCCGAGCCCGCCGCACACGATCACCGCGTCGGCCCGGCTCAGGGCCAGCTCCAGCGCCGCGACGATCCGGCCGAGGTTGTCGCCCACCGTCTGTTCCTGGGTGACGTCGATGCCGGCCAGGGCCAGGTGCTCGCCCAGCCAGGCCGAGTTGGTGTCCACGATCTGGCCGAGCAGCAGCTCGGTGCCGACGGCCACGATCTCGCAACGCATGTCTGCTCCGCTCCCCCGGTTCTCCGACGACTGCTAGGACGGCTCGACCCGGACGCCGGCCGTAGCGGTGGCCCGGCTGCCCTCCATCAGGTACTGCGCTCCTGTGACCAGGGTGAGCCCGGTCGCCAGCCATAGCGCCGTGCTGGCCAGCCACGCCTGGTGCTCGGCGATCGGCGGCGCCAGTGCCATGCCCACCGCCACGGCCTGGACCACCGTCTTCACCTTGGCCCAGAACCGGGCCGGCACGGCCAGCCCCTGGCGCCCCCAGTAGGACCGGAACGCCGAGATGGCCAGCTCGCGCACCGTGATCAGCGCCACCGGCAGCCACCAGAACCCGCCGTAGGCCACGATCGCCCACATGGCCCCCAGGACCAGGGCCTTGTCGGCCAGCGGGTCGAGGAACGCGCCCGAGCGGGTCGTGCCCATGCGCCGGGCCAGCCAGCCGTCCAGGCCGTCGGTGGACGCCAGCAGGATCCACAGCACCAGCACCGCGTAGGACGGCCCGGTCGACAGGATGAGCAGGCACAGGACCGGGGCGAAGAGCAGGCGGCACGTGGTCACCGCGTTGGCCGGCGTGGCCAGGGCCGAGGGTCCGAAGGACGAGGTCTCCACGGCGCCGCCTACACCCGGGACGCTTCGAGATCGGGGCCCGCGGCGCCGTGCACCATCACCTTGACCAGCTCGCCCACCGGCAGGTCGTCGGGGACGGCGACGATGCCGTCGATCTCGGGCGCCTCCCGGTGGCTGCGTGCCACCCCCGGCGCGTCCACGAGCACCTCGGTCACGGTGCCGATCAGGGCGTCCCGGTGCCGGGCGGTGATGCCGTCCTGCAGCTCCCGCAGCTCGGCCAGCCGCTCGGCGACCAGGGACGGATCGACGACGCCGTCGAGGCCGGCCGCGTAGGTGCCGTCCTCGGCGCTGTAGGCGAAGAACCCGGCCCAGTCGAGGCCGGCCTCGCTGACGAAGGCCAGCAAGGCGTCGTGGTCGGCCTCGGTCTCGCCGGGGTAGCCGACGATGAAGCTCGACCGGAATGCGGCCTCGGGCTCGGCCGAGCGGATCCGCTCGATGCGGGCCAGGAAGCGCCCGCCGTCGCCCCAGCGCCGCATGCGGCGCAGCAGCCGCCCCGAGGCGTGCTGGAGCGACAGGTCGAAGTAGGGCACGCCGGTGGCGCAGATCGCCTCGATCAGCCCCTCGGTCAGGTCCGACGGGTAGAGGTACAGGAGCCGCACCCGGTCGACGCGAGCGGCCACCTCGCCCACCAGCGGGACGATGGCACGGGTGCCTTTGCCCTGGTCACGGCCGTAGGCGGCCAGGTCCTGGGCCACGAGGACGATCTCGCGCACACCGCCGTCGGCCAGAGCGGACACCTCCGCCAGCACCGAGTCGAACGCCCGGCTGCGCTGGCGGCCCCGGAACGAGGGGATGGCGCAGAAGCCGCACGCCCGGTCGCAGCCCTCGGCCACCTTCACGTACGCCCAGGGGGCGGCGGACGGCGGCCGGGCCAGGTTCAGCAGGTCGAAGGCGGGCACCGCCTCGGCCGGGCCGGACGGGCCCCGGGTGCGTCCCAGCGTGACCGGGATGCCGAAGCCGACGACCGCGTCCGCCTCCGGGAGCGCCGCGGCCAGCTCGGCGCCGTAGCGCTCGGCCATGCAGCCGGTGACGACCAGCTCGGCCCCGGCCGCCTTGCGATCGGCCAGGTCGAGGATCACGTCGACCGACTCGCGCCTCGCCTCCTCGATGAAGGCGCAGGTGTTGACCACCACCAGGTCGGCGTCCTCGGGCGCGCCGGCCGGGACGAGCCCGCCCGCGAGCATCGTCCCCGTGAGCTTGTCCGTGTCGACCTGGTTCTTCGGACAGCCCAGCGTCTCGACCCAGAAGGTGCGGGACATCGCAGGCAGGGTACTTGTCACCGGGCGCGACGAGGGCATCCGAGCGCGGTCGCGTGACCGCGGATCAGGACAGGATCCAGCCGGTCTTGACCGGGCTCTCGCCGGCGACCACGAAGCAGACCGGCTGCCGGGGCAGGTCGTCGAAGCGGAAGGCCCCCAGATCGTCGGCCGTTGTGGCCTGCTGGCCCTCGGGCCACACGGCCACCACGTCGACTGCGGCCGCCGGCGACACGTCACCCACCACCCGCAGCCGGTCGGCGTTGA
>DATBGF010000350.1:0-11373 GCA_036558145.1 Acidimicrobiales bacterium | reverse complement strand
GCCGAGGTCGACACCGCCACCACGGCCACGCCCAGCAGCGCCAGGTCCACGGTGGGAGGCGCCGACGTGGCGCGCGGCGGCGAGGGAGGCGAGGCCATGCGGACACCCCAGCCTCGCGCAGCCCAAGTCGCCCTTGCCTTTGCACTACCTGTGCGAAAACCTGATCGTGTGAGCAGCGACACCGAGAGCGAGACCGTGGGCGACGGCATCGAGCCCGGCGCCTTCAACCCCTTCGAGCCCGGGTTCGCCCAGGACCCCTACCGCCAGTACGCAGAGATCCGGGCCCACGGCCGCAGCCAGCGCACCGTGTTCGGCGCCCTGCTGCTGTCGCACTACGACGACTGCTTCGCGCTCCTGCGGCTGCCGGGGACCAGCGTGGACGAGCGCAACGCCACGAACCTCCTCCGCCAGCCCCTGCCCCCCGAGTACGAGGAGTACCGGCGCAGCGAGGAGCGTCGCACCATCCTCGACCTCGACCCGCCGGACCACACCCGGCTGCGGCGGCTGATGTCGAGCGCCTTCACCGTCCGCCAGGTCGAGCGCCTCCGCCCCCGGGTCCAGGCCCTGGTGGCCGGCCTGCTGGACGACATCGCCGAGGCGGCCCGGTCCGGCGAGGAGATCGACCTCATCGCCCGCTTCGCCTTCCCGCTGCCGTTCCAGGTCATCAGCGAGCTGCTCGGCATGCCCGAGGGCGACCGCGCCCAGCTCCGCGCCTGGTCCCACACCATGACCAAGGGCCTGGAGCCGATCGTCGACCCGGCCGACTTCCCCGCCATGATCGAGGCGGGCGAGAGCATGGCCGCCCACGTGGAGGCCGCCATCGAGTGGAAGCGGGCCAACCCGGCCGACGATGTGCTCTCCGCCCTGATCGCGGCGGAGGAGGACGGCGACCGGCTGTCGGGCGAGGAGCTGCTCGACCAGGTACTGCTGCTCTACCTGGCCGGCCACGAGACCACCGTGAACCTCATCGGCAACGGCACGCTGGCGCTGCTGCGCCACCGCGACCAGTTCGAGCGCCTGGCCGCCGACCCGTCCCTCGACGCCCCGGCGGTGGACGAGCTGCTGCGCTACGACAGCCCCGTCCAGCTCTCGCGGCGCATCGTGATGACCGAGATGGAGCTGGCCGGCGAGACGGTCCAGCCGGGCGAGCTGGTCCTGACGCTGCTCGGCTCGGCCAACCGCGACGAGGGCAAGTGGGGACCGACCGCCCCCGACCTCGACCTCGGGCGCGAGGGGGCGAGCGCCCTGCTGTCCTTCGGCAGCGGCATCCACCACTGCCTGGGCGCCGCGCTGGCCCGCCTGGAGGGCGCGGAGGCCGTGCCCGCCCTGGTCCGGCGGTTCCCGGACCTGGAGCTGGCGGCCGACGAGCCGGCGTGGAACGGCCGCATCATCCTGCGCGGCCTCGACGCCCTCCCGGTATCTGTCTGATCAGACCCGCAGGAAGCGGCTGAGCGCCCAGGCCGAGCCGGCGGCACCGATGGTGATGCCCAGCATGACCACCACGATGACCGTGAGGCGGACCTCGCCGGACGACGCCACGAAGCCCTCCATGATCGAGCGGTAGTCGCGGTTCTGGGCCGCGTTGTCCATGGCGCGGTCCACCGCCACCAGGGCCCCGACCGCGAACAGCGCGCCGATCAGGCCCTGGACGATGCCCTCCATCATGAACGGCACCCGGATGAACCAGTTGGTGGCGCCCACCAGCTTCATGACCTCGATCTCCCGTCTCCGGGCGAACATGGCCATGCGGATGGCGTTGAGGATCAGCAGCAACGCCGCCACCAGCAGGCCGATGCCCACGACCAGCATGGCGAGCTGGGCGAAGTGGGACACCGCGGTGATGGTCTTGACGCTCTCGGACTCGTCGGTGACCAGCTCGACGCCCGGCTGGGCCAGCAGCTGGTCGCCGAGGCTGTTCATCAGATTGACGTCCTTGGACTTCGGCGACAGCCGGTAGGAGTCGGGCACCCGCGAGCCGTTCTCGATCTTCGTGCGCAGCGCCTCGTTGCGCTCGAAGAGGCGCAGGGCCTCCTGGTGGCTCTCCTCCAGGTTGACGTAGCGCCAGTTGCCGACCTCGGGGCTGTCCTTGATGAAGTCCTCGATGGCGCTGCGCTGGTCGTCGGTGACGTCCGCCTTGAGGAAGGCGATGACCTCGATGCCGTCGTTCCAGCGCTGCGACACGTTGTCCACGCCCTGGCCCACCAGCAGCGTCGAGCCGAACAGCGCCAGGGACACGCCGACAGTGACGATGGCGGCGATGGAGAGGGTGATGTTGCGGCGAAGGTTGTTGGTGGTCTCCCGCAGGACGTAGTCGAACTTCACTGGTACACCCCTCGGGCCTGGTCCCGGATGATCGAGCCCATCTCGAGCTCGATGACCCGGCGCTGCATGGTGTCGACGATGGAGCGGTCGTGGGTGGCCATGACCACCGTGGTGCCGGTGCGGTTGATGCGGTCGAGCAGGCGCATGATCCCCACCGAGGTGGCGGGGTCGAGGTTGCCGGTCGGCTCGTCGGCCAGCAGGATCAGCGGCCGGTTCACGAACGCCCGGGCGATCGAGACGCGCTGCTGCTCACCGCCGGAGAGCTCCTCGGGCAGGTTGTTGGTCTTGGTGTCGAGGCCGACCAGCTCGAGGATGGCGGGCACCTGGGCCTTGACCACGTGGCGGGGCCGGCCGATGACCTCGAGGGCGAAGGCGACGTTCTCGTAGACCGTCTTGTTGGTGAGCAGCTTGTAGTCCTGGAAGATGCAGCCGATGTTGCGGCGCAGGTAGGGCACCCGCCACGACGACAGCCGGGCGATGTCCTTGCCGGCCACGAAGATGCGGCCCCGGTCCGCCGTCTCCTCCCGGTTGATCAGGCGCAGCACCGTCGACTTCCCCGAGCCGGACGGGCCCACCAGGAAGACGAACTCGCCCTTCTCGATGGTCGCCGTTGCACCCGACAGGGCGGTCACCGACCCCTTGTAGATCTTGCTGACGTTCTCGAAGGTGATCATCGTCCTCGGACGCCTCGATCCGGTGGAATCGGGCGCGGTGAGAGCAGGCGGCTTGGGTCCCCAGTCATTGCGATGAGGTTACAAGTACCGCGCGGGGTGGCGGACATCGCGGATCGACCGTAGTCCGCAACGCGTTCCCGTCGTCGGATGCTCACTGGCCGGAGGCTTCGCCCCGTCGCCACTGGAGGTACGCCTCCATGAACGGATCGAGGTCCCCGTCCAGCACCGCGGACACGTTGCCGGTCTCGTGCGCGGAGCGTAGGTCCTTGACCATCTGGTACGGCTGGAGCACGTAGCTGCGGATCTGGCTACCGAAGCCGACCCGCTGCTGGTCGCCGCGGATCTCGTCGAGCTCGGCCTCGCGGCGCTGGCGCTCGAGGTCGGCGAGCTTGGCCCGCAGCATGGCCATGGCCCGGTCCCGGTTCTGGAACTGGCTCCGCTCGACCTGGCAGGACACGACCACCCCGGTCGGGAGGTGGGTGAGGCGCACCGCCGACGACGTCTTGTTGACGTGCTGGCCGCCCGCGCCGGACGCCCGGAAGACGTCCATCTTGATGTCCTTGTCGTCGATCTCGACCGCGGCGTCGCCGTCGTCGAGCATGGGCACGACCTGGAGGGCGGCGAACGCGGTCTGGCGCTTGCCCTGGGCGTTGAACGGGCTCATGCGCACCAGCCGGTGCACGCCCCGCTCGGCCTGGAGGTAGCCGTACGCGTAGCGGCCCTTGACCACGAACTCGGCCGAGGACAGGCCGGCCTCCGAGCCTTCGGTGAACTCGTCCACCTCGACCTCGAAGCCGCGCCCCTCGGCCCAGCGGGTGTACATCCGCAGCAGCATCTCGGCCCAGTCCTGGGCGTCGACCCCGCCCTCGCCCGCCTGGATCGAGACCAGCGCGTCCCGCTCGTCGTGCTCGCCCGAGAACATGGAGCGCAGCTCGACGCGGCGCAGGTCGGCGTCCACCGAGCCCAGGGACTGCTCGACCTCGGCCAGCGCCGCCTCGTCGCCCTCGTCGCGGGCCAGCTCGTAGAGCGTGTCGGCGTCGTCGAGCCGGCCCAGGAGGCCCTCGTAGTGGTCGAGGTCGTCGATCACGCCCGCCAGCTCGCTGGTGACCCGCTTGGCCCGCTCGGTGTCGTCCCACAGGTCGGGGCGCGAGGCCTCGGCCTCCAGCTGGGGGCGCCGGGAACGCAGCTCGTCGACCCGGAGGTAGCCCTCGGCCTCCTCCAGCCGGGCCCTCAGCGCCTTCAGCTCGTCGGACAGGTCTCGCATCGGTCCGGCCGCCGGGCTAGCGCCCGTGGCACGCCTTGAACTTCTTGCCGGAGCCGCACGGGCACGGGGCGTTGCGCGGCGTCTTGTCCCACTCGGACTTGCGGACCGGGGTGTTGGTGGCGGCCGTGGCCGTCGCGGTGGCCCCCGCCCCGTTGCCGTTGCCCGCGGGCGTGCCGGAGGCCTCGGCCTCGGCCCGGGCCGCGGCCGCCATGCTGGCGGAGCCACCGGCCGTCGAGGGGTCGTCGGGCGAGGAGTACTGGACGTTGCGCAGGCCGTCGTCGGCCGGCAGCTCGTCCCGGGGCTCGTCCTGCGGGGCGTCGACCGGCGTGGCCGAGCCGCCGCCGTCCACCGGCACCTGCTGGCGCACCTCGATCTCGACGTGCATCAGGTAGCGGATCGCGTCGGTCCAGATGCCGTGCATCATCTGGCCGAACATGTCGAAGCCCTCGCGCTGCCACTCGACGAGGGGGTCCTTCTGGCCCATGGCCCGCAGGTTGATGCCCTCGCGCAGGTAGTCCATCTCGTAGAGGTGGGCCCGCCAGCGCTGGTCGATCACGCTCAGCATCACCCGGCGCTCCAGGCGCCGCATGCGGTCGGGGGTGAGCTTGGACTCGTGCTCCTCGTAGCGGGTCATCGCTTCGTTCATGAGCATCTCGTACAGCTCGTTGGTGGAGCTCGCCGTCCGGACCTGCTCGGCCGACAGCGTGGAGGGCCAGTAGCTGCGCACGTCGGTGAGCAGGCCCTCGAGGTCCCACTCCTCGTTGTACTCGCTGACGCAGTGGGTCTCGACGAGCGTGTTGACCGCGTCGGGCAGGGCCTCCTCGACGATGCGCTCGCGCAGGTCGGCCTCGTCCAGGATCTGGTCACGCAGCGCGTAGATCACCTTGCGCTGCTCGTTCATGACCTCGTCGTACTTGAGGACGTTCTTGCGGATCTCGGCGTTGCGCTGCTCGACGGTGGTCTGGGCCCGCTCGATGGCCTTGGTGACCATCTTGGCCTCGAGGGGGACGTCCTCGGGCAGGGTCTTGCCCATCACCCAGTTGACCGCGCCGGTGGCGAACAGGCGCATCAGGTCGTCTTCGAGGCTCAGGTAGAAGCGGCTCTCGCCCGGGTCGCCCTGACGGCCGGACCGGCCCCGCAGCTGGTTGTCGATGCGCCGGGAGTCGTGGCGCTCGGTGCCGAGCACGTACAGGCCGCCCAGCTCGCGCTCCTTGTCGCCCGCGGCCTTGGTCTCGGTCTCGTGGCTGGTGGTCAGCTCCTTCACCCGGGCGAGGCCCTCGTCGCTCTCGGGATCGAGGCCCTCGGTCCGCACGTCACGCTTGGCCATGCCCTCGGCGTTGCCGCCGAGGATGATGTCGACGCCACGGCCGGCCATGTTGGTGGCCACCGTGACCGCGTGGAGCTGGCCGGCCTGGGCGATGATCTCGCCCTCCCGGAAGTGCTGGCCCACCTTGGCGTTCAGCACCTCGTGGGGCACGCCCCGCTTCTCCAGCAGCCGGGACAGGCGCTCGGACTTCTCCACCGAGATGGTGCCGACCAGCACCGGCTGGCCCGCCTCGTAGCGGGCCGTGATGTCGTCGGCCACGGCTCCGAACTTGGCGTCCTCGTTCTTGTAGATGAGGTCGGCCTGGTCGGCGCGGGCCAGCGGCCGGTGGGTCGGGATCGGCACCACCTGGAGCTCGTAGGTGTTGGCCAGCTCGGCGGCGTCGGACTGCGCCGTGCCGGTCATGCCCGCGAGCTTGTCGTACATGCGGAAGTAGTTCTGCAGCGTGACCGTGGCCAGCGTCTGGTTCTCTTCCTTGATGCGGACGCCCTCCTTGGCCTCGACGGCCTGGTGGAGGCCCTCTGACCAGCGCCGGCCTTCGAGGATGCGACCCGTGAACTCGTCGACGATCTTCACCTCGCCGCCCGCGACCACGTAGTCCTTGTCCCGCTTGAACAGCTCCTTGGCCTTGAGCGCCGCCTGGAGCTGGTGGACCAGGTTCTGGGCCACGCCGTCGTAGAGGTTGTCGATGCCGAGCTGCGCCTCGACCTTCTCGATGCCGTCCTCGGTGGGGGCGACGGTGCGCTTCTCCTCGTCGACCTCGTAGTCGAGGTCGCGCTTCAGGCTGCGACCGATGGAGGCGAACTTGTAGTAGAGCTGCGCCGCGTCCGCGACCCGTCCGGAGATGATGAGCGGCGTGCGGGCCTCGTCGATGAGGATGGAGTCGACCTCGTCGACGATGGCGTAGTTGAAGCCCCGCTGCACCTGGCGCTGGCGGTCGGGCGCCATGTTGTCGCGCAGGTAGTCGAAGCCGAACTCGTTGTTGATGCCGTAGGTGATGTCGGCGGCGTACTGCTCGCGCTTGAACTCGGGATCGCTGTTGCCCGGCACGATGAGCCCGGTGGTGAGGCCCATGAAGTGGTGGACCCGGCCCATCCACTCGCGGTCGCGGGTGGCGAGGTAGTCGTTGACCGTCACCAGGTGCATGCCCTTGCCCGACAGCCCGTTGAGGTAGGCGGGCAGGGTGGAGACCAGGGTCTTGCCCTCACCCGTCTTCATCTCCGCCACCCAGCCGAAGTGCAGGGCGGCCCCGCCCATCAGCTGGACGTCGTAGTGGCGCTGGCCGAGCACGCGCCGGGCCGCCTCACGGACGGCCGCGAAGGCCTCGATCAGCAGGTCCTCGAGCTCCTCGCCGCGCTCGAGGCGCGCGCGGAACTCGGGGGTCTTGGCCTTGAGGGCATCGTCGTCCAGGCGCTCCATCTCGGGTTCGAAGGCGTTGATGTCGGGCACCAACGCCTGGAGCGCCCTGACCTTCTTGCCCTCACCGGCGCGGAGGAAGCGGTCGAACAGGCTCATGCGATCATCGAGTGTACCGATGGCCGCTCCCCGGCCAGCAGGCGGTCGCTCACGCCTCGGCCGTGGCCCGCTCCGCAACGAGGTGGGTCACGGGCAGGTCGAACTCCCGCTTGATGCGGCTGACGGCGTCGAGGCCGAGCCAGCGGGAGATCCCGGGCGGCAGGGTGGACACGATGATCCCGGCCCAGTCCTCGTCGGGCCGTTCCCGCAGCGCGGCCGCCACGGCGTACACCGGGTTGGCGTCCCCCACCTCGCCGCTCACCTCGGCCCCTATGGCCCGGAACGCGGCCTCGCCCTCCTCCAGCTTGGCCTCGGCCGCGGCCTCGATCTGGCCCTCCGACCACTTCCCCATGGGATGGGTGACGGGCACGACCAGATGGAACGTGCAGCCCTCGACGCACAGGCCGCGGACGTGGTCCAGCAGGTGATCCTCCACCAGGGTGCGGTGGGCGACGACCATGTAGGCGCTCAAGGGGTCCCCTCCTCGCTACGGCGGGCCCGCCTCTTCCACCGAAAGGCTACGCGCCCCATCCCGTCCGTGCCGGAGGTCGCGTCAGCTCAGGCGGTCGCAGACGGCCCGGCGCAGCAACGAGTGCTACCTGGGCGCTCCGCCAGGCCGAGTCGGCGTTGTCAGCTCAGGCGATCGCAGACGGCCCGGCGGAGCGCCATCTCTGCGATCTCGTCGGCCGTGGGCCACTCGCCGGCGTCGCGGCGGGCGGTGGCCTCGGCGACCAGCTTGATGCGGACGGGCCCCTGGCCGTCGAGCTCCTGCAGCACCAGGTCGATCAGGAGCGGACTGGGCCGGACGCCCGGACCACGCCGGATCTCGGGAGCGCGCCGGCTCTCGTGCCGGCGCCGCCCCATGGCGCGCCGGTGCCGGCGGCGCACTGCGTCAAGGGCCACTGCGGCCTGCCGGCGTGAGACCTGCATCACCACACCTCATCGGCCGCTAGGGCCGCGAACTTGAGCAAATTCTTCGACTGGGGGTGACGCCGCCAACACGCAGGGGGGCGAAGCGTCGGCACGCGGCGTGCGCGCCGCGGTCAGTCCCGCCACCCAGCCGACGTCGACGCTCTGCAGCGCCCGGGCGGAGGCGGACAGCGTCGTGCCCGTGGTGAGCACGTCGTCGACGATCACGACCGGCCGGCCCGCGGCGACGGCGCGGGACCCCGCCCGGGCCAGCACGATGGGACCCGCCCGGCGGTCCTCCAGCGACCGGCCGGTCTGCGGCGGCCCGGCCTTGCGGGCCAGCAGCGGGGCGCACGGCGCACCCCAGCGCCGCGCCACCGCGCCGGCCAGCAGCTCGGCCTGGTCGTAGCCGCGGCGGCGCCGGCGGGCCTCGGTGGTGGGCGCCCACGTCACCACCACGGCGGACGGCGGCGTCGCCAGCGCGGCCATGCCCGCCGCCAGCCAGGCCAGCACCGAGCGGTCCCGGCGGTACTTGAGGCTGGTCACCACCTGGCGGCCGGCGTCCTGGTAGGCGAACAGCGACCAGCAGGCGTCGAGGCCCGGTGGGCAGGGACCTCCGGGAGCGGGCCGGAGCCCGGCCGCGCACCGCCCGCACGGCGAGGGCCCCGCCGGTGCGGTGGCCCCGCACCCGGGGCATCGCACCGGGAGCAGAGCACGCAGCAGCATGTCCCGAACCCTACGGAGGGGGTGTGACAGCCAGGCGTCCGGCGGAGGTCACCCGCCCGACGAGCAGGCCACATCCGGGCGAATTGGACGGAGCCATCCCGCCGGCCCGCCCGTACCGTCCCGGGATGGCCCTGCTGCGCCCCGTCACCGAGCCCCGCGAGCGCGTGCCCCGCCTCGTCGCCGGGCTGGTCCTGTGCGGGCTCGGCATCGCGTTCATGGTGGCGGCCGACCTGGGCCTGGCCCCATGGTCTGTGCTCGACCAGGGCATCTCCGAGCACACCGGCATCCCCATCGGCACCGTGAGCATCATCGTCGGCGCGCTGGTGCTGGCCGCGTGGATCCCACTGCGCGAGCGCCCGGGCCTGGGGACGGTGCTCAACGTGATCCTCATCGGCACCACCATCGACGTCGCCCTGCTGGTCCTCGACACGCCCGCGTCGCTGGCCGGCCGCCTGGCCTACCTCACCGTCGGCGTCTTCCTCTGGGGACCGGGGACGGGCCTGTACATCGGCGCCGGCCTGGGGCCGGGCCCCCGCGACGGGCTCATGACCGGGCTGTCCGCCCGGGGCGTCGGCTCCATCCGGCTGGTCCGCACCGGCATCGAGATCACCGCCCTGGCCGTGGGCATGGCGCTGGGCGGCTCGGTGGGCCTCGGCACGCTGGCGTTCGCCCTCACCATCGGCCCGAACGTGCAGCTCTTCCTCCCCCGGCTGACCCTGCGACCGGTGCTGGAGGGTGCTTAGCTGCGGGGATGCCCGAGGACGCCGGTGAACTGCTGGCCGAGGGCCGGGAGGCCGAGGTCTACCTGCAGCCCGACGGCACCGTGCTCAAGCTGTGGCGCGACCCCGGCTCCGGCGACCGGGCCCGGCGGGAGTCCGCCGCCCTGACCACGCTGCGCAGCAGCGCCTGCCGCGTGCCCGCCCCGTTGGGGACGGTCGAGGTGGGTGGGCGGCCCGGCCTGCTGCTGGAGCGGGTCGAGGGCGAGGACCTCCTGACCATCCTCGGCCGCCGCCCCCTGACGGTCCTGGCCGTGGGCCGGGCCATGGCCCGCGCCCATCTCGCCATGCACGAGCCGGCCGCGCCCGGGGAGCTCCCCGAGCTGCACGACCTCCTGCGCCAGCGCATCACCCGGGCCGCGGCCCTGCCCGACGACCTGCGGGCCCGCGCCCTGGCGCAGCTCGACGAGCTGCCCCGCGGCGACCGCATCTGCCACGGCGACCTGCACCCCGCCAACATGCTCGGGACCTACGCCGAGCCGGTCGTGATCGACTGGGGCGATGCCAGCCGGGGCGACGGCACGGCCGACGTGGCCCGGTCCCAGCTCCTGCTGCAGATGGGCGAGCTCCCGCCCGGCTCGCCGGCCCTGCTCCGGGCGGCGGCCCGGGTCGGCCGGAGCCTGCTGACGAGCACCTACCTGCGCGGCTACCGGCGGGGGCGGCCGCTCGACCGGGACGCACTGGAACGCTGGCGCACCGTCCGGGCCGCGGCGCGGCTCGACGAGGGCATCCACGAGGAGCGCGACAAGCTGCTCAGCCTCCTGCGGGCCACGTGCCCAGAGCCGTGACCAGCCGGGCCTCCAGCGCACGTCCGGCGCCCCGGACCACGGCGTGGCCCGCCCAGATCACGACGAACAGCACGGCCACCGCCAGCGGCGCCCGGCTCCACGTGAGGGTGTCGACCACTCGCCAGGCGGTGGTGTTGGGATCGGTCACGGGCTCCCAGCTGTTGAGCCGGGCGACCCGTCCCAGCACCACGCCCACCGCGCACACGAGGTGGAGCGCCAGCTCCACGCGCGGTCGCCAGCGCCCCATGCCCTCGGCCTGGAGGAAGCGGCCCGCCTCCCGCAGCACGAGCGTGTAGAGCAGGAACCCGGCGCCCACGAACGCGGCGTAGGCGGGCAGCACGCCGCCCACCACCGCGCCGTCGGTGTGCGCCCTCAGCACGTCGCCCCGCAGGTGGACGAGGTCGGTGACCACGTAGGGCGCGTTGGGGAGGAACAGCACGACGACGCCCACGCCCAGCCACCACCCGGGGCCGCGCCGGCCCTGGTGGCGGAACAGCGGCACCGCCACGAGCAGGGGGATGGCGGCCAGGAGGAGGTTCCAGAGCATCCAGAACCGGTTGCGGACGACGACCTCGGCCAGGGGACCGAGCAGCGACTGTGCGTGGCCCATGGCCACCATCGTGCCCGATCCCCCGTGCCGGAGGACAGCGCCCGCCCGGGATCAGTAGCGGTAGTGATCCGGCTTGTAGGGGCCCTCGACGGGCACGCCGATGTACTCGGCCTGGTCGCCGGACAGCTTGGTGAGCTTGACGCCGAGCGCGTCGAGGTGGAGCCGGGCCACCTTCTCGTCGAGCTGCTTGGGCAGCACGTACACGCCGAGCGGGTAGTTGCCGGTCTTGGTGAACAGCTCGATCTGGGCCAGCACCTGGTTGGTGAAGCTCATCGACATCACGAAGCTGGGGTGGCCGGTGGCGCAGCCCAGGTTCAGCAGCCGGCCCTCGGCCAGCACGATGATCGAGTGCCCGTCGGGGAACACGAACTCGTGCACCTGGGGCTTGATCTCGACCTTGCGCACGTCGCTCATGCGGGCCAGGCCGGCCATGTCCATCTCGTTGTCGAAGTGGCCGATGTTGCC
>DATBGF010000349.1:0-9102 GCA_036558145.1 Acidimicrobiales bacterium | reverse complement strand
CACATGTGCCGGGGCAACTACCAGTCCTCGTGGGCGGCGGAGGGCGGCTACGACTTCGTGGCCGAGGCCCTGTTCGGCGAGCTGGCGGTGGACGGCTTCTTCCTGGAGTACGACGACGCCCGCTCGGGCGGGTTCGAGCCGCTGCGCTTCGTGCCGCCCGGCAAGATGGTCGTGCTGGGCCTGGTCACCACCAAGCGTCCCGCGCTCGAAGCCAAGGACACGCTCAAGCGCCGCATCGACGAAGCCTCCCGCTACGTCGATCTGGACCAGCTGTGCCTGTCCCCCCAGTGCGGCTTCTCCTCCACGGTGGAGGGCAACAAGCTCACCTACGACGAAGAGGTCGCCAAGCTGCGCCTCATCGTCGAGGTCGCCCAGGAGGTCTGGGGCTAGCGTCCCGAGTCGCAAGTCATGCCGACTCACGACTCGGGACGCTAGGCGGCCCGGGCGGCGAGGCGGTCGGGGTCGACCAGGGCGATGCTGGTCGGGACCAGCCAGCGGGAGACGCGGGCGGCGCCGTAGTCGGAGAGGTGGACCGGGTCGCGGAACATGTCGCCCTCACCGGCGTCGACGCCCTGCTGGACCTCGGCCTCCAGATCCAGCATCTCGGTGTGCGGGCGGTGTTCGGCCACGGCCTGGTAGGTGGCGTTGCGGCAGTTGAGGGCCGTCAGGCCTCCGTTGTTGTAGACCGCCGCCATCGACGCCGGGGTCGTGGTGAACACGACCGTCGCGCCCCCGCCGCCGAGGACGTCTGCGTCATCCTCGAGGGCGTCGCGCAGGTAGGCGTCGTAGTTCTGATCGCAGTCGCCGACCCACTCGCCGTCCAGCCGGACCTGGCCGAAGTCCACGACCGCCGCGAGGTAGTAGACGACGATGTCGGGGTCGAACCGCCCGACCAGACCGGCCCACGTGTCGCGCCGGTAGTCGTGGCAGATCGGGACGTCGTAGGTCCGGGCGCCGGCCCGGGCCTTGCCCTCGGGGATCAGGGGCGTGCAGCCGAACTGCGAGTCGTAGGCCACGACCGCGCCGTCCCGCCTGGCCTCGGCGGCGAGCGCCGGGCCGAGGAAGATCGGTCCGCTGTCGCCCACCAGCAGGATCCGGGGGCCGTGCGCCGGGATCGGGTCGGGCACGGACTGGTTCGGGAAGTCCGAGGCGTCCCGGGCCGGGCCGGCCACCACGCCCGCGTCCGACTTGGTGGGCGCGCCGACCGTGGCCACGACGACCAGCGCGGCGACGGCGGCGATCGCACCGCCCAGCGCCAGCGGCGCCCGCAGGGCCCGGACGCCGCCCCCGAGCGCGCCCCGGCGGATCGGGCGCTCGACCAGCACGAACGAAGCGATGGCCAGGACCAGCGTCAACGCCACGCACACGGCGTCGAGCGCCCAGCCGTCGAGCCCGGTGCGCTCGGGGGTCGCGTAGACGATGACCGGCCAGTGCCACAGGTAGACGCCGTAGCTGATGATCCCGAGCCAGCGCAGCGGGGCGAAGCTGAGCAGCTTGCCGAGCGGACCGGCCCGGTCCCCGACGACCAGGGCCACGATGACCACGGAGGCGAGGGCGAACGCCGCGAGGCCGCCGCGGTAGTAGGTCGGCGCGGTGCCCAGCACCGCGACGAACGACCAGATCAGGAAGCCGAGCGCCACGAACCCCGCGGCCGGCGCCCACCAGCCCTTGGCCGGGCGGGGCGGGCCGGTCCGGTCCTCGGGGACGGGCGCGTCCGCCACGAGTGCCGGGACCGCCGGGCGCCGGCGACCGGCCGTCACGATCGCCGCGAGCGCGGCGCCGAGCAGCGTCGGCCCCACGCGGGAGTCGGTCCCGTAGTAGGCGCGGCTGGTGTCGGTGGCGCTGTAGGTGAGCGCCAGGACGGCGAACGAGGCGGCGGCGCCGGCCACGGCCACGCCGACGACCAGCCGGAAGCTCCCGGCCGCCCGCCGGCGGGCCAGCACGAGGAGCCCGAGCACGAGGGGCGGCCACAGCAGGTAGAACTGCTCCTCGATCGCCAGGCTCCACATGTGGTCGAGCGGCGACGGCTGGGCGAACAGGTCCCAGTAGCCGATGCTCTTGCCCATGGCGTGCCAGTTGGCGATGTAGCCGAGCGTCGACAGCGCATCGCCGCGAAACCCCGGGCCCTGGCCGAGGCGCTTCACCGCGATCAGGAACGCCAGCGCGCCGAGCAGCAGGAACAGCGCCGGCAGCAGCCGCCGGGCCCGGCGGGACCAGAACCGGCCGAGGTCGATGGCGCTGCGGCCGTCGAACTCGACCAGCAGCAGCGACGTGATCAGGAACCCGGACAGCACGAAGAAGAGGTCGACGCCGAGGAACCCGCCCTGCAGGTGCTCCAGGTGGAAGGCCACGACGGCCGCGACAGCCACACCCCTGAGCCCGTCGAGCGCCGGCTGGCGCTGCATCACCGGGCGGGGTGTCTCGGCCACTCGGGCCACGTCTTCGGTCGCCTCGACGGCGACCGCCCCCAGCACCATCGCCGTGCATGTTGGCACATCAGGGCCCGCAGGGCCGTGGTGCTAACCGAAGTCGTAGAGGCCGGTCGGGTTGTCGACCAGGATGCGGTGCCGGACCGCCTCGTCCGGGGCGAAGGCGGCGAGCAGGTCGACCAGGTCGCCGTCGTCGGGCATGTGCCGGACGTTGGGATGGGGCCAGTCCGTGCCCCACAGCACCCGGTCGGGCGCGGCCGCGATCAGAGCCTGCGCGAACGGCACCACGTCGTCGTAGGGCGGGGGCCCCGCCGAGGTCAGGCGCTCGGCGCCCGACAGCTTCACCCAGCACCGGTCGCCCTGGTGGAGCAGCGCCAGCAGGGCCCGGAACGGCTCCTGCTCCAGCCCGGCGGTGGCGTCGATCCGGCCCATGTGGTCGATGACGTACGGGCACGGCAGCAGGGCCAGCAGCGGGGCGTAGGCGGTGAGGTCGGCGGCGTCGAGGTGGAGGACCACGTGCCAGCCGCGCTCCGCGGCCCGGGCCACGATGCGCTCGACCTCGCTCGCGCTGGGCGCGCCGCCCAGGTGGGCCACGAAGTTCATCCGGGTGCCGCGCACGCCGGCCGCGTGCAGCTCGGCCAGCTCGGCGTCGGTGGTCGCCTCGTCGATCATGGCCACGCCTGCGTAGCGCCCCTCACCCCGGCGCAGGGCGTCGAGCAGCGCGGCGTTGTCCGTCCCGTGGCAGCTGGCCTGCACGATCACGGCCCGGTCGAGCCCGAGCCGGGCGTGCAGCCGGGCCAGGTCCTCGACCCCGGCGTCGGGGGGCGTGTAGCGGCGGCCGGCCGCGAAGGGGAACCGGTCGGCGGGGCCGAACACGTGGCAGTGGGCGTCGCACGCGCCCGGCGGGGGCCGGAAGGCGGTGGGCGGGTGCGGGTCGGGATGGGGTGCGGGGATCGTCCTCACCGGGGGAACACCACTCCGTCCATGAGCTTGCGGGCCGTGCGGATGATCCCCGCCCGCTCCACGACGGGGATGCCGTCCCCCGGGGCCAGGACGACGGCGGCGTCGAAGGTCCCGGTGGGGTGCTCGATCGTGATCGTGTCGCTCCCGTCGCCCGGGAGCTGGGCCACCTCGGCGGCCGGGCCCTCGGGGAGCAGCGCGGCGGTCGCCACGCTCACCGCTCCCAGCACGCCGATGGCGTCGTGGCAGCGGTGGGGGATGAACGTGCGGGTGGCCAGGGCGCCGCCGGACCGGGGCGGGGCCACCAGCGTGAGCTTGGGGACGGTGGTGGTCCGCACGTCGCCCAGGCCCATGAGCGGACCGGCCGCGAGCCGCACCCGCTCCAGGGCGGTGCGCAGGTCCTCGTTCCCCTCCAGGTCGGCGCAGGTCTCGTAGCCGGTGACGCCGAGGTCGGAGGCCCGCAGCACGACGACGGGCATGCCGTTGTCGACCAGCGTCACCGCCACGCCGGCGACCTCGTCGGTCGTGTGACCGGTGGGCAGCAGCGCGCCGCACGAGGACCCGGCCACGCCCTCGAAGTCGAGCCGGACGGGAGCGCCGGTGCCGGGCACGCCCGAGATGGTGGTGTCGCCGTCGTAGCGGGGCCGGCCGTCGCAGAGCGCCACGGTGGCGGTGGCGATCCCGCCGGTGTTGAGCATGCGGATGCGGATCGCCAGGGTGTCGGGGTCGCCCGCGGGCGGCTCGACGAGCCCCCGTTCCAGCGCGAAGGGGCCCACCCCGGCCAGCAGGTTGCCGCAGTTCTGCCGGTCCGACACCGTGGCCTCGTCCACCGAGACCTGGAGGAAGTGGTAGTCGACGCCGGCTCCGCCCGTCCCCGGTCCCACGACGGCGACCTTGCTGGTCAGGGGGTGGGCGCCCCCCATGCCGTCGATCTGGCGCGCGTCGGGCGAGCCCATGACCGCGAGCAGCAGGGCGTCCCGGGCGGCCGGGTCGGGCGGGAGGTCATCGGCCAGGAAGTAGAGGCCTTTCGACGTCCCGCCCCGCATGACCATGCATCGGATACCGTCGGCCACGGGCGCCATACTGATGCATGTCGACATAATTGTCGACAATCTGTAGGGGCTTCAGGGGGGAGCCAGCGATGCGCGTTTCGGTCCGGCGCCAGGCGGAGGCCATCGTGCTGCCCGTGCTCGGCGTAGCCGTCGCGCTCGCCGCGTTCGAGCTGGCGCCCCGGGTGGGCCTCCTGCCCCGTGCCGCGTTCCCGCCTGTCAGCGAGAGCGCCCGCGCCCTGTGGCACCTGATCGTCTCCGGCGACCTGTGGTCGCCCCTGTTCGACACCCTGGACTCCTGGGTGCGGGCCATGATCATCGCCACGCTGATCGGCGTGCCGCTGGGCCTGGCCATCGGCGCCAGCCCCTGGGGCCGGTTGCTCACCGGGCTCACGATCGACTTCCTGCGGCCGATCCCGTCGGTGGCGCTCATCCCGATCCTGGTGCTGATCTACGGGACCAGCCCGACGCTCAAGGTCACCCTGGCGGTGTTCGGGGCGACGTTCCCGCTGGTGTTCCAGGCGATGTACGGGATGACCGACGTCGACCCGGTGGCCAAGGACACCGCCCGCGCCTTCGGCATGGGCCCGTTGACCCGCCTGGGCCGCGTCGTGCTGCCCAGCTGCTCGCCCTACCTGGCGACCGGCCTGCGCATCTCGGCCTCGATCGCGCTGATCCTGGTGGTGACGGGCGAGTACGTCGTCGGCCTGCCGGGGCTGGGCCGGGAGGTCCTGGTGGCCCAGTCCAGCGCCGCGTACGACCGGATGTACGCCTTCATCATGGCGGCGGGGATCCTGGGCGTGGCCGTGAACCTGGCGTTCATGGCGGTCGAGCGCCGGGTCCTGTTCTGGCACCCGAGCCAGCGGGAGGCGGCGGCGTGATCCGGTCCCGGCTGGGCCGCCTGCTGCTGCCGCTGGTGCTGCCGGCGGCCCTGATCGCGCTGTGGTGGTGGACGTCGTCGGGCAGCACCACGTTCTTCTTCCCGCCGCTGTCGCGCATCGTGAAGAGCCTCCAGGACGACTGGCTGTTCGAGCAGGTGGGCACCGACCTGAGGCCCAGCCTCATCCGCTTCACCGTCGGCTACGTGCTGGCCGTCGCCGTCGGCATCGCCCTGGGCGTCGTCATCGGCCTGGCGCCCCGGGTGCGGCGGGCCAGCCTGCCGGTGATCGAGTTCCTGCGCTCGATCCCACCGCCGCTGATGCTGCCGTTCGTGCTGGTCGTGATCGGCATCGGCGACAACTCCAAGATCGCGCTGATCGTGCTGGGCGCGGTGTGGCCGGTCCTGCTCAACACCATCGACGGCGTCCGCGGCGTCGATCCGCTCATGCTGGACATGGCCCGGAGCTTCGGCCTGGGCCGGGGCACCCGGATCCGCCGGGTGATGCTGCCGGCCGCCAGTCCCAAGATCGTGGCGGGGATGCGCACCGCCCTGTCCATCGGGCTGATCCTCATGATCATCAGCGAGATGCAGGCGTCGACGAACGGGCTGGGGTTCCGGGTGCTGAGCGCCCAGCGCTCGTTCGACTCGCCGGGCACCTACGCCGGGGTCATCGTGATCGGGGTGGTCGGCCTCATCGTGAACTTCGGCTTCCTGGTGGTGGAAGCCCGCATCATGCGCTGGCACCGCGGCGCCCGGAGGGTGGAAGTGTGACGGTCCTCGACATCGACCGGGTCTCCAAGACCTACGGCGCCGGCACCGACGCGGTCACGGCCATCGACGAGATCAGCTTCACGGCCGAGCCGGGCGAGCTGCTCTGCATCGTCGGCCCGTCCGGCTGTGGCAAGACCACGCTGCTGCGCTGCGTGTCGGGGCTCATGGCCCCCACGTCGGGCACGATCCACCTGGACGACCGGCCGGTCACGGCCCCGCCCCGGGCCATGGCCCCGGTGTTCCAGGACTACAGCCGGTCGCTGCTGCCGTGGATGAACATCCACGACAACGTCACGTTGCCCCTGAAGGCGGCCCGGATGCCCAAGGCCGAGCGGGAGACGCTGGCCGGCGACGCCCTCGTCTCGGTCGGCCTGGGCGCGCAGGGCCGCAAGTACCCGTGGCAGCTCTCGGGCGGCATGCAGCAGCGGGCCGCCATCGCCCGCGCCCTGGCCTACCAGCCCGAGATCCTGCTGCTCGACGAGCCGTTCGCCTCCGTCGATGCCCAGACCCGAGCCGACCTGGAGGACCTGTTGCTCCAGGTGTGGAACCGCACCCACCTGACGGTCCTGCTGGTCACCCACGACATCGACGAGGCGGTCTACCTGGCCGACCGCATCCTCGTCCTGTCACCCGCCCCCACCCGCATCCGCAAGACCATCACCGTCGACCTGCCCCGGCCCCGCAACCAGATCACCACCAAGGAGCTCCCCGAGTTCGCCCATCTCCGTGCCTCGGTGTTCGCCCTCATCAAGTCCGCCGACAGCGACGATCCCCCGCCCGAGGACGCGCCGGCCTGAAAAAACCTGCATCAGGGCCCGCCCTGGCGCGCACTCCTCACTACCAGACGTGTTGGCGGGAGGAGACCGGCCATGAGTACGAGTACGGAACTGCGGGGACGGGAAGTGACGCTGCGCGACGCGGTGCGCTGCATCGACGAGGTGGTGGCGCAGCCGCTCGAGGAGCGTGTGCTCCAGGAGCTCCTGCGCCACGTGCACCACTGGGACGAAGCGCTGCGGCGCCAGGCCACGCCCGTGACCCCGGGCTGCGTGGTGTTCGACCCGCTGCCCCTGGGCTCGGTGTACACGACCGGAGCCTCGTTCGTCGAGGGTCCGGTGGTGATGAAGGTCGGGCCGTTCCAGTGGCTCAACGGCATCTACACCTCGGCCGGCTACGCCGAGATCGACGCCGGCGGCCTGGCCGGCGGCTCGGGCCAGGACCTGCGGCTGAACAACGCCACCGTCAGCTTCGACTTCGGCGGCAAGGTCACCAAGATCGTGTGCGCGGTGGGCGAGTACGGCGGCAACATCAACCTCGAGGTGAACGGCCTGCTCTGGAACTTCAACGACTTCTCCGCGCTGCCCGGCACCTCGCTGGGAGCCGTCGCGGTGAGCAGCACCATGACCCCGACGACCTCCCCCCGGGGCGAGATCGGCACCCTGGAGCTGGCCGGCGACATCACGTCGTTCTCGATCGGCGGCCAGGAGCTCTGGATCGACAACGTCTGCTACGGCTAGGAGGCGGCAGTGGCGGCACTGACGATCACGACCTCGACCAACATCGCCAACGCGCAGGTGGGCAACCCGGAGTTCGTCTACATCCAGACGTGCATCACCAAGGCGGGCCAGGCCCGGACCGGCCTCACCGAGCAGCAGGTGACCTTCGACGGGCTGCTGGTCGGCCCGGGCGGCTACGCCATCGAGTGGAACCCCAACCCGCACGGCTACTGGGAGAACTCTCCCGGCTGCTACCTGATCGAGGTCATCCCGGCCGCGGGCGGCCAGTGGGTGGCCGGGACCTGGACGGTGGCGGTCCGGGCCGCGGCGGGCAACGACCACGGGCAGGCCCTGGCGTCGTTCACGATCGCGGCGCCGTAGGCGCGCCGCTCAGGCCCGGTGGCGGGCGACGAAGTCGAGGATGGCGCGGTTGAAGATCTCGTTGCGGTCGCCGACCACCATGTGGCCGGCGCCGGCCACGTCGGCGAACTCGGCGTGGGGGGCGCGCCGGAGGAAGTCCTGCGCGCCCTCCTCGCTGAGCAGGTCGCTGCTGCGGCCGCGGACGAGCAGCGTGGGGACCTTGAGGTTGTCCACCGCCCGCTCCAGCCGGCCGGGGTCGAGCAGCGAGGCGCGGGTCTCGTCGGCCGAGCCGAAGCGGCCGGTCAGGAAGCGGGGGTCCCAGTGCCAGACCCAGCGGCCGTCCGCCCGCTGGCGCAGGTTCTTGGCCAGGCCGGACAGGTCCTTGGGACGGGGCCGGTGCGGGTTGTAGGCGGCGATGGCGTCGGCCGCCTCCTCCAGGGAGGCGAAGCCGTCGAGGCTGCCGTTCATGAACTCGCCGATGCGGTCGCGGCCCTCCTCCTCGATGCGGTGGGCCACGTCCACCAGCACCAGGGCCCGGGCCACGGACGCCTGGTCCGGGGATTCGCCCACGGCCATCAGCGAGGCCAGGCCCCCGAGCGACGCGCCGATGAGGATCGGCGCGCTGGGCAGCGAGTCCGCCACGGCCCGCACGTCCCCGGCGAACGCGTCGAAGGAGTAGTCGCCGTCGTCGGGCCAGGCGCTGTCCCCGTGGCCCCGCAGGTCGACCGACAGCGCCCGGTAGCCGGCCTCGACCAGCACCCGCCAGGTCCCTGCCCACGAGTGGCGGGTCTGGCCGCCGCCGTGGGTCAGCACCACCGGGGTGCCGTCCTCGGGCCCGCCGACGTCGGCCGCCAGGGCCAGGCCCCCGGCGCCGATCACGACCTGCTGCGTCTCCATCTAACTCAGTGTACTCTTTTGAGGAGCCCAGGCCGGGTAGGGGATGCCCGCCATGTGGTTGATGATGAAGCCCTGCACCACCAGCAGGACGACCGCGACCATCAGGACCACCAGCTGCTCGGGCTCGCGCAGGATGCCGAGCGACACGATCAGCGTGGTGGCGCCGGCCGGGGGGTGGGGCACCCGGGCCCAGACCATGACCCCGCTGGTGAGGCCGAGCGACAGGGCGGCGGCACCGACCCGGGCGCCGGTCACGCTGGTGG
>DATBGF010000348.1:0-6004 GCA_036558145.1 Acidimicrobiales bacterium | reverse complement strand
CGTGTCCTACATTTCCCCTGACGCCGGTGACGCGGCCGCCGGCGCCGACGTGGCCCTGCCCTTAGGTGGGGTCCCCGTGGGGATCAAGGAGCTGGAGATGGTCGAGGGCTGGCCGGCCACCGAGGCCAGCCTGGCGCTGGCCGACCGGGTCGCCTCCCACACCAGCACGATGGTCCAGCGCTTGGACGCGGCCGGAGTGGTGAAGGTCGGCCAGACCACCGCCAGCGAGTTCGGCGGGCTCAACGTGAGCGTCACCCGGCTCAACGGTGTGACCCACAACCCGTGGCGCCGCGGCCAGACGGCCGGCGGCTCGTCCGGCGGCTCGGCCGCCGCGGTGGCGGGCGGGCTGCTGCCGATCGCCACCGGTGGGGACGGCGGCGGGTCGATCCGCATCCCCGCCGGGTTCTGCGGCCTGGTCGGGATGAAGGGCACCGCGGGCCGCATCCCGCGGGGGCCCCGCACCCCCATCGCCCCACTCACGGTGGTCGTGGGCTGCCTGGCCCGCTCGGTGCGTGATGTCGCCCGCTGGTACGACGTGTGCGCGGGCTACGACGCCCGCGACCCCTACAGCCTGCCCAAGGTGGACGGCTGGGAGCGGTCGCTCGGCTCGCTCCCCCTCGGCGGCCGCCGGGCCGTCATCGCCCCGACCCTGGGCAGCGCGGTGGTCCTGCCCGAGGTGGAGTCCCTGGTGCGCTCAGTGGGCGCCGAGCTGATCCGCTCCGCCGGCCTGCGCGAGGTCGACTGCGACGTGCACCTGCCGGGGCTGGGCTACGAGTGGGCCATGTCCAACATGGCCCAGGTGCGACGGGAGCTGGGCGACCGCTGGCCCGATACCAAGGACGAGCTCACGCTGGAGATGGCCTTCGCCATCGACCTGGCGGAGAAGATGCTCGACCTGAACCTGGCCGTCACCTGCGAGGTCCAGCGGACCGAGGCCAACGAGCGCATGGCAGCCGTGTTCGACGAGGTGGACTTCATCATCTGCGCCACCAACCCGGACGTTGCCTTCCCCGCGGAGGTCACCCTGAACACCCGGGTGGGCAACCAGGGCGTGGGCCCGGAGAACAACGGTGCCCTGACGATCCCGGCCAACATCGTGGGCAACCCCGCGATCTCGATCCCCGCCGGCACCGTCGACGGCCTGCCCGTCGGGCTCCAGATCATCGGCCGCCACCACGAGGATGCCCTGCTCCTGGAGTTGGCCCGCGTGATGGAAGAGGAGCGCCCCTGGCCCCTGGTCGCCCCCGGCGCCCCCTGCTGAGGCTCCCGCCCACCGAAACTGTCACACCCCCCACGGATACTGGGGGCATGACGAAGCAACACACCGCCCGGACCACCCCCCACCAGCTCGTCCTGGTCGACACCCCCCGCACCTGGCGCCTCGACGAGCACACCCGCGAAATCGGCCGCGAGGGCCTCGCCCGAGCCCGGGCCGCCCTGCGCGACGGCCTGCGGCACCGCCCCAGCCCCGATCCCCCGGCCCATCCCCACCCGCATCCCACGCCGGGTCCTCGCCCCGGGCTCCGGAAGGAGGCGGCCTGACGTACCCCACGAGCTCACCCTCCAGGGCTAGCTTGAGGCGATGGGAATTCTGGGTTGGATCCTCGTCGGGCTGATCGCCGGCTTGCTGGCCCGCTGGGTGACCAAGACCGACCAACTGGGCTGCATCGCCACCACCGCGGTCGGCATCATCGGCGCCCTGATCGGCGGAGCCCTGTACCAGCTGGCCACGGGCAAGGACTCGAACACGTTCGACAACTTCGACATCGGCTCGATCGCGGTGGCGTTCCTCGGCTCGGTCCTCCTGCTCCTGATCCTGCAAGCCCTGGGCCGCTCCTCCCGCCGCCACTGACCCAAACCGTTCGGCTCAGGTCCCACGACTCACGGACCCGCCAGGCCTGAGCCGCCGCTCCCGCCACCACTAGCGCCGCCAGGCGCGGCTCGGTCCCACCACCACTCACGGTCCCGCACGCCCCGGGCAAGTTCTCCCACGGCCACCGATCGGACCGGTTCGGCTCAGTCCTGCCGCCCATGGTCTCGCAGCCCTGGGCCGCCCTCCGCCTCTGACCCCGCCTCCTCAGCCGGGCCGCCGGTCGACCTCGGGCCTCCCTGACCCAGTTCCTTCGGTCGACCCCGGTCGCCCGAACGCCGGCGCCAACCCGCCGTCCAGGGGGCCTATCGGGGCCGGTTCACGTGCCCGGCCATGAGCGGTAGACCCGGCCCCTCACTCACCCTGGTGGCCACCCAGGCCGGCACCAACCAGTCCGCCCGCCGCCTGTGGGGCCCGAGCCCTCGCCGAACCGCCATGCCACCAGCCCCTCGCCCCACCCGCCAACCGCTGCTCACCCCGACCGCTCGCTGACCGTGGTGTCAGCCTGACAATCGTCGTCCGCTCCCCCTAGGTTGAGGCCATGTCCGAGGTCGTGATCGTCGAAGCCGTCCGCACCCCCATCGGCCGTCGCAATGGCGGCCTCTCGACTGTGCACCCTGCCGAGCTCCTGGCCACCACGCTCACCGAGCTGGTGAGCCGCACCGGGATCGACCCCGCCGCCGTGGGCCAGGTCGTGACCGGCTGCGTCAGCCAGGTGGGCGAGCAGTCCTTCAACGTGGGCCGCACCGCGTGGCTCAGCGCCGGGCTGCCTCTGACCACGGCCGCCACCACGGTCGATACCCAGTGCGGGTCCTCCCAGCAGGCCACCAACCTGGCCACCAGCCTGGTCGGCTCCGGGGTGGTCGACGTCGCCATCGCCTGTGGTGTCGAGCTGATGTCGCGGGTGCCGATCGGCGCCAACTCGTCGCGCAAGCTGGGCCTCGGCGTGCCAATCCCGCAGACCTACTTCGGCCACTACGAGTTCACCTCGCAGTTCGAGGGCGCCGAGCGCATCGCGGACAAGTGGGGTGTGACCCGGGCCGATGCCGACGAGTTCGGGCTGGCCTCCCAGCAGCGGGCCGCCCGGGCCTGGGCCGAGGGCCGCTTCGACGGCCAGGTGGTCGCGGTCGACGCCCCCGACGTCGACGAGGAGGGCAAGCCGACCGGGACGACCCATCGCGTCGAGCGGGACGAGGGCCTGCGCGACTCCTCGCTCGAAGCCCTGGCCAACCTCAAGCCGGTCGCCCGACCCGACGGCGTCCACACTGCCGGCAACTCGTCCCAGATCAGCGACGGCTCGGCCGCCGTGCTCGTCACGACCGCAGAGCGGGCCGCCGAGCTCGGGCTCTCCCCCCGGGCCCGGGTCGTCGACACCTGCCTGGTGGGCGTCGATCCCGTGCTCATGCTGACCGGGCCCATCGACGCCACCCGCCGCCTGCTCGACCGCACCGGCATGGCCATCGGTGACATCGACATCTTCGAGATCAACGAGGCGTTCGCCTCCGTCGTCCTGGCCTGGTCCCGCGAGGTCGAGGCCGATCTCGAACGCACCAACCCCAACGGCGGTGCCATCGCCCTCGGCCATCCCCTCGGGGGGACCGGCGCATTCCTCATGACCAAGGCCCTGCACGAGCTCGAGCGGGCCGATCAGTCCACCGCCCTCGTCAGCATGTGCTGCGGCGGTGGTCTGGGCACCGGCACCATCATCGAGCGCATCTGAGCAGCGCGCGCGCCGGGCGCGCTTCGCGGCCTAGTGCCGCCAGCAACCCCCAGCCTTTCCGGAGGGACCTATGTCCCGGTTCTTGCGCGCGCTCGCCATCCCCATCGCGGCGGTGGGCGCCGCCCTGCTCACCCTGGTGCTCTGGCCGCCGCGCCATCGCGCCCCCAACCCTGGCGTCGCCACCGTCGTGCGCGTGGTCGACGGCGACACCATCGTGGCCCGGCTCGGGACCCACACCGAGACGATCCGCCTCATCGGCATCGACACGCCCGAGAGCGTCGCTCCCCACCGGGCGGTCGAGTGCTACGGCCACGAGGCCTCGACCCGGCTCACCTCCCTGCTGCCGCCGGGCACACCCCTCCGGCTCACCCGCGACGTCGAAGCGCGTGACCGCTATCACCGGTTGCTCGCCTACGTCGAGCGGGCCCAGGACGGGCTGTTCGTCAACCTGGATCAGGTCGACGCCGGCTACGCCGCATCGTTCCCCTTCCCGCCGAACGTCGCCCACCGGACCCAGTTCGAGGATGCCGAGCGCCGGGCCCGGGTGGCCGGGCTCGGCTTGTGGGCCGCCTGCGGTGGCAACCATGTGGCCATGGCACCGGATGCACCGCCGTAGGGTACGACCAGGGCGGCTCGGTGCACCGCCGGTAGCCTCAATCCGATGGCTTCGGTTGCGGCACGCCTGGGGTTCGACGACGACGATCGGGTGTTGATCGTCAACTGCGACGACCTCGGGGTGTGCCACGCCGCCAATGTGGGCGTCTACGAGGCGCTGCGGGACGGCATCGCCACCAGCGCCTCGCTCATGGTGCCGTGCCCCTGGGCCCGGGAGGCGGCGGAGCGCTACCGGGGCGAGGACGTCGGCGTCCACCTCACGCTCAACGCCGAGCACGACCGCTATCGCTGGGGGCCGGTGACGCACTCCCCCTCGCTGCTCGACGGGGACGGCGGCTTCCCGCGCACGCTCGCCGACCTGTGGGACCACGCCGACATGGACGAGACCCGCCGCGAGCTCCGGGCCCAGGTGGAGCGGGCGATCCTGTGGGGCTTCGACATCAGCCACCTCGACAGCCACATGGGCGCGCTGCAGCTCAAGGCCGAGTTCTTCGACGTGTACCTCGACCTGGCCGTCGAGTTCGGCCTGCCGGTCCGGCTGTCGGGGGCGTCGACCGAGCGGACCATCGGCTTCCCGTTCCGCAAGCTCGCGGCCGAGGAGGGCGTGGTCTTCCCCGACCACTTCGTCTACGTGCGCGATGTGGGCAGCCGCAGGGCGGTCGAGCGGGCCATCCACAACCTGCGCCCGGGCGTCACCGAGCTGTACCTGCACCCCGCGGTCGATACGCCCGAGCTTCGTGCTCTCACGCCGGACTGGTCCGCCCGCGTCGACGACCACGACCTGGTGGTCAACGATCACAGCATCCGCACGCTGCTCCAGCGGGCCGGCGCCCACCTCGTCGGCTACCGCGCGCTGCGCGACCTCCAGCGCGCCGGCTGATCAGGCGGTGCGCTCGGCCGAGGCCAGGACCGCGGCCGCATCCTCCGGCGTGGCGGTCACGGCCAGGATGCGCAGCAGCGCCGCCTGGTCTCCCGAGGTCTTCATGCGGCCCTGCATGAACGCGACGCTCGGCTCCACCCGCCCGGAGGCCATCTCGGCCGCCAGAGCCCGGGGGGTCACCAGCATCACCTCGGCAGCGGGGTCGGAACCCAGGCCGCCGTCGACCACCCGGCCGTCCTCCCAGGCGAGCCAGTAGACGACCTCACCCGGCGCGCCGGTCACCGTGTGCTGGACACGGGCAGATGCGCCGGAGCGGGCAGGCAACGCCTCGCCCAGCTCGCGCTGGAGCGCGACCCAGTCGTCGCTCAGGAACTCCACGGCCACGTCAGGGCCGGTCGGCGACCTGGCTGCGGACCCCGGCGAACAGGTCGGACTCGGGCTTGTCCGTGTCCACCAGGCTGCGACCCAGGATGTAGTCGTCGTAGGGGTGGATGCTGGCCTGCTCGTTGCGGGGCAGCCCGAACCAGAACGGCGACGTGGGATCGACCTGGGTCTCGTGGGCCAGCAGGGCGTCGATGCGCACCTCGTTGAACCCCTCGATGTCGATCGACGTCGTGATCTGATCGTCGTGCGAGGGCCGCTTGAACCAGTCCTCGCTGAACGGCGACTCGAGGCCCAGCTCGCCGAACCGGCGGTGCATCGCCTCCATGCGTCGGCGTGACCAGACGGTGTAGTAGAGCTTCAGCGGCTGCCACGGCTCGCCCGCGTCGGGATGGGCGTCGGGGTCGCCGGCCTGCTCGAACGCCAGCACCGAGATGTCGTGGACCCGCAGATGATCGGGGTGCGGGTAGCCGCGCTGGTCCTCGTTGTAGGTGATGATCACCTGGGGGCGCTCACGGCGGATGATCGCCACCAGCCG
>DATBGF010000347.1:0-2196 GCA_036558145.1 Acidimicrobiales bacterium | reverse complement strand
GACCGCCGCCGACCGCTACGCCGACGAGGCCCGGCGCGCGGTCGAGCACCTGAACCAGACCGCGGTCGGCGACGGCCTGGCCGCGTTCCCCCGGGTCTACGCCACCTGGGCGCTGGAGACGCTGATGGACGCCCGCTACGTCGAGATCCCCCTGACGGCGCCGCGATGAGCACCCGCATCCCGACCCGGACCCGCATCCTGGAGGCGGCGCTGGCCGCGCTCCGGGACGAGGGCATCGCGGGGATCAGCGCCCGCACGATCGCCCGCTACGGGGACTTCAACCAGGCGCTGATCTTCTACCACTTCGGCTCGGTGGACGCCCTGCTCGTGGCCGTCGCCCGCAGCGAGAGCGAGCGACGCTCGGCGCTCTACGCCGAGGCCCTGCGGGACGTGGCGTCGCTGGCCGAGCTGGTAGCCGTGGCCCGGCGGCTGCACGAGGAGGAGTTCCAGGCCGGCACCGTGGCCGCGCTCACGCAGATGATCGCGGGCGCGGTGGGCACGGCCGAGCTGGCCCAGGGCATCCGCGAGTCCTTCGAGCCCTGGACCGCGCTGGTCGGCGAGGCCATCGGCCAGGTGCTGGCGGGCACGCCCTACGCCGGCGTGCTGCCCGAGGGCGACATCACCACGGCGGTGGCCGCGCTGTTCCTCGGCATCGAGCTGCTGGTCGGCCTCGACCCCGACGCCGCCGCGGGCGAGTCGCTGTTCACCACCATGGAGGCCGTGGCCCGGCTCGTCGACGGCCTCCTCCTCCAGGCCGTGCCCGAACAGCAGCCTGCGCACCCCTAGATTGGCGGGCATGCCCGCCACCACCACCAGCGGCATCGCCGTCGACGAGCTGTCCCCCGACGTCCGCCCGCAGGACGACCTCTTCCGCCACGTGAACGCCCGGTGGCTGGCCGAGACCGAGATACCGCCCGACCGCGCCGCCCACGGCGCGTTCCACGAGCTGCGGGACCAGGCCGAGCTGGACGTCCGGGCCCTGGCCGAGGAAGCCGCGGCCGGCGACGCCCCCGCGGGCAGCCCGGAGCGCAAGGTCGGCGACCTGTGGGCGTCGTTCATGGACGCGGACGGCGCCGAGGAGCGCGACGCGGCCCCGCTGGCCGACGACCTGGCCGACATCCGTGCCGTCGACAGCCCCACCGGCCTGCTGGCGCTGATCGGCAGGCTGCAGCGCCACGGGACCCCCGGCATCCTGCGCTGGTACGTCGACAACGACGGCGAGGACGCCACCCGGTACATCGTGAACCTGGTCCAGGGCGGCCTCGGCCTCCCCGACGAGGCCTACTACCGGGAGGACGCCTACGCGGAGATCCGCACTGCGTACGTCCAGCACATCGCCACCATGCTGTCGCTGGTCGACGAGCCCGACCCCGAGGACGCGGCCCAGCGGGTCATGGCGCTGGAGACCGCGCTGGCCGCCGGCCACTGGACCGCGGTCGACAGCCGCGACGCGCTCAAGACCTACAACAAGCGCACCCGCGCCCAGCTCGACGAGCTGGCACCCGGGCTGGCCTGGGCCGAGTGGCTGGCGGCGACGGAAGTGCCCGACGGGTCGTTCGACCAGGTCGTGGTGCGCCAGCCCGAGGCGCTGGACACGGCGAGCCGGCTGGTGGGCGACATCCCGCTGGCCGACTGGCGGGCGTGGCTGGTGTTCCACCACGTCCGGGCGGCCGCACCGTTCCTGTCCAGCCGCTTCGTGGACGCCGACTTCGCCTTCTACGGCACGCTCCTGTCCGGCATCCCCGAGCTGCGCGAGCGCTGGAAGCGGGGCGTGAGCGTCGTCGAGGGCGGCCTGGGCGAGGCCGTGGGCGAGCTGTACGTGGCCCGCCACTTCCCGCCCGAGCACAAGGCGCACATGCAGCGCCTGGTGGGCTGGCTGGTGGAGGCCTACCGGGTCGAGATCGAGGCGCTCGACTGGATGTCGCCCGAGACCCGCGCCCGGGCGCTGGAGAAGCTGGGGCAGTTCACGCCCAAGATCGGCTACCCGGACCGCTGGCGCGACTACTCGGCGCTGGACATCGCGCCCGACGACCTGCTGGGCAACGTGCGCCGGGCCGACGCCTTCGAGACGGACCGGAACCTGAACAAGCTCGGCGGCGAGATCGACCGGGACGAGTGGCACATGACCCCCCAGACGGTCAACGCCTACTACAACCCCGGGATGAACGAGATCGTGTTCCCGGCGGCCATCCTGCG
>DATBGF010000346.1:0-2900 GCA_036558145.1 Acidimicrobiales bacterium | reverse complement strand
CAGGCCGGTGTGCTCCATGACGACGCCGGCGTAGAACTCCACGTTGGCGTAGAGGTTGCGGCCCGGCTTGAGCTCGGCGAGGACGTCCACCACGGTCTGCTCGACCTGCTTGGCGAAGTCGACCTTCTCGGCCCCGATGCGCTCGGCCACGTCCCGCAGGAACAGCGAGCGGGGATCGTCGGTCTTGTAGACCCGGTGGCCGAACCCCATGATCTTCTCGCCCTTGGTCACCGCGTCGACCAGGTAGGGCCGGGCGTTCTCGGGGGTGCCGATGGCGTCGAGCAGGTCGAGGGCCCGCGCCGGCGCGCCGCCGTGCAGCGGGCCCGACAGGGCGCCGATGCCGCCGGTGACCGCAGCCGCCAGGTCGGCGCCGGTCGAGGTGATGACCCGGGACGTGAACGTCGAGGCGTTGAAGCCGTGGTCGATGGTGAGGATCTGGTACTGCTCGACCGCCCGGGCCCGCTCCTCGTCGGGGCGCTCGCCGGTCAGCATCCAGAGGTAGTTGGCGCCGTAGCCCAGCTCCGGATCGGGATCGATCGGCTCCTGGCCCTGCTCCAGGCGGTGCAGGCCCATGATCAGCGTGGGCACCGCCGCGCACACCACCAGGGCGTTGGCGCGCAGCTCCGCGGGCGGGATGTCGAGCCAGGGCTGGAACCCCTGGCTGTGGCCCACCAGCGACACCGCGCTGCGCAACCGGTCCATGAGCGGGCCGCCGGACCGGGCCACCTCGGGCAGCAGCCGCCGCACCGCCTCGGGCACCTGGCGCAGCCCCCGCACCTCGGCCGCGAACGCCTCGCTCTCCGCCCGGGTGGGCAGGTGGCCCTCGAACAGCAGGAACCAGATGTCCTCCAGCGAGCGCTTGCCGGCCAGCTCGACGGCCGAGTACTCGCGGTAGTGGTAGAAGCCCTCGAGGCCCCGGACGTCGCCGACCTTGGTCTCGGCCACGATCACGCCCTCCAACCCGGGAGGCGCCTCGATCTGGCCCGGGTGGACGACGGGCTGGATGGCCGCCACCCGCATCAGGTCGCGCAGCGACACGATGCCGACCAGCTCGTTGCCCTCGACCACGGGGATGTGGCGGTAGCCGTGCGTGCCCAGTGAGGCGAACGCCTCCTGCACCGACAGGCCCGGCTCGACGCAGTCGGGATCCGGCGTCATCCACTCGGCGACCTTGGTGCCTTCGGCCGACGGGCCGGCCGCCGCCAGGCGCACCACGTCCCGCTCGGTCAGGATGCCGACCGGGCGGGTGCCGTCGACCACGACGACGGATCCGACCGTGCGGTCGTTCATGCGGGTGGCGGCCTCGGCGACGGTCTCGTCCGGCAGTGCAACGACCACGGGGGAGCTCATCACCTCGGCCACCGTGCGTACGGTGTGGGGGGTCACGGGCATCACCGTAGATCGGTGGGCGGCGCCGCGGAACGCCCGGCATGCGATTGGCATGACCAGGTGTGTCGGGCCGACCGCTCAGCGGTGTTGGATTGCGTTCATGCGCGTGTGACGGACTGATCACATGCTTGTCGGTTGCATGTCACGGCGCCGTCGTAGCGTGCGGGCCATGGAGCTTCCCGCCGCCATCACGACGTGGACCGGCGTCGGCGCGGCAACGAACGCCCGGCGTTCGCTCGACGAGTGGACGCGGGCTCAGGACGAGGTGGCCGCGCTCCTGGCCCGGCTGGAGACGCGTGGCGTCCCCCTGCCGGACCCGGGATCCAGCCCCACCTCCACGGCCGCCTGACCCCGTCCGTCCCCTCCGGGCGGGGTACAGGCCGCCGGCCCCCATAACATGGGCTCGGTGGATCACGTCATCTGGCGTTCCCGTCCCACGCTCGACCGGCCCGTCCTGGTGGCCGCGTTCGAGGGCTGGAACGACGCCGGCGACGCCGCCAGCGGCGCGGTCCGCTACCTGATCGACCGCTACGACGGCGAGCTGGTGGCCGAGATCGATCCCGAGGAGTTCTTCGACTTCACCTCGACCCGGCCCCAGGCCGAGATCGACGAGGACGGCGCGCGCCACATCGTCTGGCCGACGACCTCGGTGTACTCCGCCACCCTGCCCGGCGACGCCGGCGACGCCCTGCTGCTGATCGGGACCGAACCCCAGCTCCGCTGGCGCACGTTCTGCGCCCAGGTCACGGGGCTGGCCCAGGAGCTGGGCTGCCGCCTCGTCGTCATCCTCGGGGCGCTGGTGGCCGAGGTGCCCCACAGCCGGCCGGTCCCCGTCGTGGGCACGGTGAGCGACCCCGCGCTCCAGGCCGACCTGGGCCTGCGCCCCTCGACCTACCAGGGCCCCACCGGGGTCGTGGGCGTCCTCTCCACCGCCTGCCGCGACGCCGGCCTCCCCGCCGCCTCGCTGTGGGCGGCCGTGCCCACCTACGTGCCCACGGCGCCATCACCCAAGGCCGTGCTGGCGCTGCTGGAGCAGGTCTCCGAGGTGCTGGGCATGTGGGTGCCGACCACCGATCTGGAGATCGCGGCGGCGGCCTACGAGCGCCAGGTCACCGAGCTGGTCCAGGAGGACGACGAGACGTCGGACTACGTGTCCCAGCTGGAGCGGCGCCACGACGCCGACGACGAGGACAGCACCGGCCGCTCGCTGGTCGAGGAGGTCGAGCGCTACCTGCGCGACCGCCGGGAGTGACGCTCCCACGGTTGGGTCTGCTCCCAGATGCGGGCCAGCCGCAGCGGGATCTCGTCGTGATGGCGCCGGGCCATGACCTGCAGGCCCACCGGCAGGCCTTCCGAGTTCGTCCCCGCGGGCACCGACACCGCCGGGTTCCAGCACAGGTTGGCCAGCATGGTGAACGGCGTCGCCGACGCCCCCAGCGGCTTGGCCGGCCGGCCGTCGATCGTGTCCGGGGGCGGGCCCTCGGCCGGGAACGCCACCACCGCGGTGGTCG
>DATBGF010000345.1:0-1636 GCA_036558145.1 Acidimicrobiales bacterium | reverse complement strand
CGCATCGGCGGGTCCGGGGCCGACGCCCTGCTCACGCTGGCCCGGCGCACCGGCGGCTGGTCCGACCCGGTGGTCCGCCAGCGGGTGGTGGGCCTGTGGGCCGAGGAGCGGATCCGGGGCTGGACCAACGCCCGGGTGCGGGCCGGGTTGGGTGCGGGACGCCCGCCGGGGCCGGAGAGCTCGGTCGGCAAGGTCCACCAGGGCGACCTCAACCAGCGCATCCAGCTGGCGGCGTGCGACCTGCTGGGCCCGGCGGCCACGGCATGGGCGGCCGGCGACCGGCTGCCGGCCGAGGTCAAGGGCATGCTGCGCAGCCGGGCCAACACCATCGAGGGCGGCACCACCGAGGTGAACAAGAACGTGATCGGCGAGCGGGTCCTCGGCCTGCCGCGCGAGCCCGACCCCTGGCAGGGGGCGGCCTGGCAGGACGTGCCCCGCTCGTGACCGCGGGCCTGGAGGTGCGCCGGGACGGTCCGGTCGGCTGGTTGGTGTTCGACCGGCCGCAGCAGGGCAACGCGCTCGACGCCGCCATGCTCGACGGGCTGGAGGCGGCGTGGCGGGCGCTGGAGGACGACCCCGAGGTGCGGGTGATCGTCAACACCGGCAACGGCCCGGCGTTCCAGACCGGCCTGGACGTGGCCCAGCTGGCTCGGGATCCCGAGGCGCTGCGGGAGCAGTCCCGCCGCACCCGCCGGGCCGAGCTGCGGATGACCGGCTGGCACAACCAGGTGTCCAAGCCGGTGATCGCCGCCGTCAACGGGGTGTGCGCGGGCGGGGGGCTGCACTTCGTGGCCGACGCCGACATCGTGATCGCGTCGGAGCGGGCGACGTTCCTCGATCCGCACGTCTCCATCGGCCAGGTGTCGGCCTACGAGGTGATCGGGCTGGCCCGGAAGTCCCCCATGGAGGCCGTCACCCGCATGGCCCTGGCCGGCCGCCACGAGCGGATCGGCGCGGCGCGGGCCTACGAGCTGGGGATCCTGTCCGAGGTGGTCGCGCCCGAGGCGCTGCGGGCGCGGGCCCAGGAGCTGGGCGAGGCCATCGCCCGCACCGACCCTTCGGTCCTGGCCGCCATCAAGCGGGGCCTGTGGGACGCGCTGGAGTGGCGGCCGCGCCGCCCGGAACCGAAGAAGGGAGCCCGGGTGGGCGAGTACCAGCACCTGATCGTCGAGCGGCACGGGCCCGTGGGCTGGCTGATCAACAACCGGCCCGACCAGCTCAACGCCATGAACGCGCTCATGCGCGACGAGTTCGCCTCCGCCTGGCTGGAGCTCGACGCCGACCCCGACGTGCGGGCCATCGTCCACACCGGCAACGGGCGGGCGTTCCAGACCGGCGTCGACGTGTCCGAGATCGCGTCGGACGGCGTGGGCATGGAGCGCTACCGCCAGGGCATGGAGGACTGGGACCTCCACTTCACGTCGTGGCACCAGGGCGTGGACAAGCCGGTCATCACCGCGGTGAACGGCATCTGCGCCGGCGGCGGCTTCCACTGGGTGGCCGACGCCGACATCGTCATCTGCGCCTCCGACGCCCAGTTCTTCGACCCGCACACGTCCATCGGCCAGGCGGTGTCGGTGGAGGCCATCGGGCTCATGCGCAAGATGCCGGTCGAGGCGGTGATGCGCATGGCGCT
>DATBGF010000344.1:0-3074 GCA_036558145.1 Acidimicrobiales bacterium | reverse complement strand
CCGGGCCTCGCGGATGGGGCTGCGCGTGCCGATCCACGCCACCAGGGCCAGCAGCGCGGGTATGGCGATCAGCCAGGCCACGAAGCCCTCGGGGATGGGCCCGGTGCGGCCGATGGGGATGCCGCCGGGATCGGACGGGTTGCGGAGGTACTCGACGTAGCGGGCGAGACCGTCGAGCTGCTCGTCGCTGATGACCTCGGGGCCGAACACCGGCATCTGGCCCGGACCGCTGCGCACCGCCGCCCCCACCTGCTGGGGCGTCGCGTCCGACAGGCGCGGCGCGGCCCGGCCGTAGCTGAGGGCGCCGCCGCTGCCCGAGGCGCTGTGGCACGCCTGGCAGTTGGCCCGGAAGATCTCGCCCCCGGCGGCCAGGTCGCCCTGGGCGGTGTCGACGTTCGGCAGCGCGGGACCGTTCCCGAGCGAGGCGACGTAGGCGACCAGGGCGTCGATCTCGTCCGGCGTGTAGGCCGGCTCCTTGCGTGTCGGCTGCTCCTCGCTGCTGGCCAGGGGCATGCGGCCGGTCGACAGGTAGTAGTAGGCCCCGGCCTCGCCGGCGTCGACGATCGACGGGCCGCGCTCACCGCTGGGCGCGTCCACCCCCTCGCCGTCGGGCCCGTGGCAGCTGGAGCAGCCGGTCAGGTACAGCTCCCGGCCCTTGGCGACCTGGTCGTCGCCGCCCTCCTGCCGGGGCCCCGCGGCGACCGCGAGCGGCGTGGCCAGGGCGGTCACCAGCACGGGCGCGGCCACCAGCCACCGGTGGAGCCGTCCGATCATCGAAGCAGGTAGATGGTCGAGAACATGACCACCCAGACGACGTCGACGAAGTGCCAGTAGTACGCGCAGACCTCGACCGTCTCGTAGGCCGGCGCCCGGGACGCGCCCACGATGGCGGCCACCACCGCCCCCATGAAGATCAGCCCGGCGAGCACGTGCAGGCCGTGGAAGCCGGTCATCAGGTAGAACATCGAGCCGTAGGCGTGGTCGTCGATGCGGAAGTCCGCCTGGATGTACTCGACGACCTGGTTCGACAGGAAGATCGCCCCCATGAGGGCGGTGATCCCCAGCCACTTGGCGGCCCCGCGCCGATCCCCCCGCCGGGAGGCGACCACCGCGAAGTGGACGGCCCCGCTGGACGCCACGAGGACGACGGTGGCGGCGGCCGTCCGGGCGGTCTCCAGCTCGACGCCCTCGGGCGGCCACACGTCGTTGACGGCCCGGAGGGTGAAGTACCCGGCGAACAGCCCGGCGAAGAACATCAGCTCCGAGGCCAGCCACACGACGACCCCGACACCGAGGACAGACGGGCCCGCAGGCGCCTGATCGGACGATGTGCCGGGCGCCGGAGCGGGGGGAGGAGTCGGCTGGGCGGTCACCGACACGGATGTCGTTGTAGCAGAGCAGCGACCCGCCGTGCGGGACTTGCCGTCCCCGAGCCCCCGCGCCGGGCCCGGGGACTACGGGTACCGTCGGGGGTGGTGGTTGCGCCCGACGTCGGTGACCTGGTGCTCCGGTGGCAGCTCGATGCCGTCGCGCTGGTGCCCGTCGTCGTGGTCGGGGGCTTGTACTGGCGGGGCGTCCGGGACCTCGGGCGGCGCGGGCGGCGCTGGTCGCCCGGGCGGAGCGCGGCGATGGCGGGAGCGCTGGCCGTGGCCGTGGTGGCGACGCAGTCGGGCGTGGCCCGGTTCGAGGACGACCGGCTGTGGGTCCACATGGTGCAGCACACCCTGCTCGGGCTGGTCGTGCCGCTCCTCGTCGTGCTGGCGGCGCCGCTCACGCTGGCGTTGCAGGCCGGCGGGCCCGCGACGCGGCGGGGGCTGCGCCGGGCGTTGCGCAGCCGCCCGGCGCACATCGCCACCCACCCCGTGGTGGCCTGGTGCCTGTTCGGTGGCGGCCTCATCGCCATCTACCTGACGCCGCTGCTGGCGCTGTCGCAGCGCAACGACGCCGTGCACCTGGCCGTGCACGCCCACGTGGTGCTGGCCGGGACGCTGTTCCTGGCCGTGCTGGTCGGCGTGGACCCGCTGCCCGGGCGCCCGCCCTACGCGGCGCGGTTGCTGGCCCTGCTGGTGGCCGTGCCGTTCCACGCGGTGGTGGGGCTGGCGCTGCTGTCGGCGAACCGGCCCGTGGCGCCCGACGCCTATCCCCTGCTGTCGGACCAGCGCACCGCGGCCGGCCTGTTCTGGGGCACCGGAGAGCTGTTCACGGCGGCGGTGGCGGCGATCGTCGTCCGCCAGTGGTGGCTGGCCGAGCAGCGGGCCGCCGCCCGCGAGGAGCGGGCTATCGCCGCGTGTTGACGCGGTTCATGGCCGCGTCCACGCCGTCTGAGCGGATCAGCTCGACGGCGTCGGCCGCCTCGTTGACCGACACGTCGAGCTCCAGCCGGTCCCGCTTCCCGGGCCGCCGCAGGACGTGATCGGCACCCTGCTCCTTGGTCACGGGCTTGCCCACCCCGATGCGCACCCGCACGAACTCGTCGGTGTGCAGGTGGGCCTTGATCGACCGCAGCCCGTTGTGCCCGGCCAGTCCCCCGCCCCGCTTGACCTGGATGCGACCGAGGGGCAGGTCCAGCTCGTCGTGGACGATGACGATGCGCTCGGGGTCGGTGATCCCGTGCCGCTTGACCAGCAGCGCCACCGCCTCGCCCGACAGGTTCATGTACGTCTGGGGGAAGGCCAGCGCCACCCGGTCGTCGTCGATGCGCACCTCAGCCACCAGCGCGCGCTCGCGCGTGCGCTTGAGCGTGCCGCCGTGGCGCTGGGCCAGCAGCTCGATCACCTCGGCGCCGACGTTGTGGCGCGACGCCTGGTACTCGCTGCCGGGGTTGCCCAGCCCCACGACCAGCAGGTCGGCGGGCGTGCCGCGGCGGTCGGCCGCGGCACCACGCCGTCCGAACAACGCCATGCCGGGTGGGCGCGTGGGAGCGCCTTACTCGCTCTCGCCGGAGGACGCGGACTCGCCGCCTTCGCCCTCGGCACCCTCGCCCTCTTCGCCCTCTTCGCCTTCGCCCTCTTCGCCCTCGGCCGCCTCTTCCTCCTCGGCCAGCGCCAGGCTGGTGAGCTGGGCGATCACGACGG
>DATBGF010000343.1:0-3815 GCA_036558145.1 Acidimicrobiales bacterium | reverse complement strand
GGACGAGTGGGACCGGATGTTCGCGGTGAACGTGCGGGGCTCGTTCCTGTGCGCCCGGGCCGCCGCGGCGGCGATGGCCGGACGGGGCGGCAGCATCGTGAACGTCGCCTCCGAGACCGCCGTCACCGGGTCCCACGGCTTCGTGCACTATGTCGCGTCGAAGGGGGCGGTGATCGGCATGACCCGGGCGCTGGCCAACGAGCTCGGGCCCCGGGGCATCCGGGTCAACTGCGTGGCTCCCGGCTTCACGCCCACGCCGGGGTCGGACGTGCTCGGCGCCTACGACCCGAGCCGCACCCCGCTCGGTCGCGTCATGCGTCCCGACGACCTGCTCGGCACGTTCTGCTACCTGCTGTCCGACGACGCGGCGTTCGTGTCCGGTCAGACCCTCCTGGTCAACGGCGGGCGAGTGCCCCACTGACCGGTGAGGGGTGGTTCACTGGCAGGGTGAGCGCGCTCGGCGACGACCGCTTCCCGGACGACGGCGACGAGCCGGCCGGCGCGCCCGGGCGGCCCGCGCTCCAGTCGGTCGGCATCGCCCTGGACATCATCGACGCCCTGGCCCGGGCGCCGGAGCTGAGCCTGAGCGAGCTGGCCCGGCGGGTCGGCGTGGCCAAGAGCACGGCCCACCGCACCTGCGCGGTGCTGGCCCGCCGGGGTCTGCTCGACCGCACCCCGGACCGGGGGTACCGGTTGGGGCTCCGCTTCGTCGAGTACGGCCACGTGGCGACGGAGCGCACGGTGGTCGGCGACCACGCCCTTCCCCTCCTGGTCGAGCTGCGCAACGCCGTCGGGGAGACCGTGCAGGTGGGGGTGCCGGCCGGTGCCGACGTCGTCTACGTGGAGCGCGTGGAGGGCCAGCGGGCGCTGCGCTACTCCACCAACTCGCGGCGCTCGCCCCTGCACCGGTCGAGTGCCGGCAAGGTGCTGGCCGCGTACGACCCGGCGCGGGCCGAGGCCCGGCTGCGGGCCGGCCTGCCGCCCAGCACCGGCTACACGATCGTCATCCCCGAGCTGCTGGTGGCCGAGCTCGCCCGGGTCCGGGAGCGGGGCTACGCCCGCAGCGTGGACGAGACCGAGCTCGGCATGTCCTCGCTCGCGGTGCCGGTGCGCGAGTCACCCGCAGGGCCCGTCGTGGCGGCCATCTCCATGGTCGGGCCGACCCGCCGGGTGGTGGGCGACCACGAGAGCGACCACGTCCGCATCCTGAAGGCGGGCGCTCGCCGGCTCACCCTCGCGATCGCCGACGGCGGGTACACCGTCGGCGGCGACCGGTCGTGACCGCGGGAGACGGCGCGGCGGTCGACGACCACGTCCGCCACGTCGCCGCGGCCCTGGGTCTCACGATCGTCGGCCCGTTCGCCCACGGCATGTTCGGCGCCACGGCGGTCGCCACCGCCGGCGGAGAGCAGCTCGTCCTCAAGGTGCAGCCGGACCCGGCGCTGGAGCCGGTCTGGGCGACCGGTGCCGAGATGGCGGCACGCCTGCACGAGCGGGGATACCCGAACCCGCGCATCCTGCGGGTCGGGTCGACGGGCGCGGCGGTGTGGTCGCTGCAGGAACGCCTGGCCGGCGAGGTGCCCCGCCGGCTCACGGCGACCCACGCCGCGCAGCTGGTCTCCCTGGCCCGGTGCCACGACACCGACAGCGGGCGCGGCCGCCCGTGGCGGGAGAACGCCGTCGTCGCCGCCCGTGGCTGGCTCGACTCCACCCCGATCGAGCCGGCCGACGCCGGGGTGCTGGCCGCCGCGATCGATCGGGGCGAGGAGGCCGAGATCCTGCAGACGACGATCGTCCACGGCGACTTCCACCACGGCAACGCCCTGGTCGCCGGGGACGAGGTCACCGGGGTGATCGACTGGGAGATCGCCGGTGCCGGCGACTGGCGGTTCGACCTCGTGATGCTCGCGTTCGGCTGCCACATCGCCCCGGGCACGTGCGAGCCGGCCGCGTCGGCCCTGGTCACCGAGGCGGTCCGCTCCGAGTGCCCGGACGACGTGGCGGCGCTGATGATGGCGTGCCAGGTGCTGCGGATGGCGTCGCTTCTGGCGGCCCGATCGCCGGACCGGGCTGCCCGGGCCTGCGGGCGGATGGTCGCCGCGCTCGACCGCTGGCTGCGCTGAATGGCCCAGCAGGTCGACGTCGTGGTGGTCGGGGCCGGCGCGATGGGATCGGCCACGGCGTGGTGGCTGGCGCGGCGGGGCCGGGCGGTGGCGCTGGTCGAGCAGTTCGAGCAGGGGCACACCCGGGGGAGCAGCCACGGGGCCACCCGGATCTTCCGCTACGCCTACCCCGACCCCCGCTACGTCCGGATGGCCCAGGAGGCACGGCCGCTCTGGGAGGACCTCGAGGACGACGCGGGGGTCGGGCTCCTCGAGCGCACCGGTGGGCTCGACCACGGCCCCGGGGACCTCGTGGCGCCGATCGTCGCCGCGCTGGGCCGGTGCGGGGTCGAGCACCAAGTCCTGACGCCCCAGGCCGCGGCCGAGCGGTGGCCGGGCATGCGGTTCGAGGGCGCGGTCGTGCACTGTCCCGGAGCCGGACGGTGCCTGGCCGACCTCACCGTGCGCACGCTCCAGCGCCGCGCCGCCGCGCTGGGGGCGTCGGTCCGGTTCTCCGCCGGGCCGGCGACCGTGGAGCCGTCGGGGGAGGGTGTGACCGTGCGGGCGAGCGCGACCGGCGACGAGTGGCGGGCGCCCGTGGCGGTCGTGACCGCGGGCGCCTGGGTGCGCTCCGTCGTGGGCGACGGCGTCGCGCTGCCGCCGTTGCGCATCACCCGCGAGCGGCTCCAGCACTTCGCGCCCCGCGAGCCGGGCGGGGACTGGCCGAGCTTCCTCCACTACCGGACCGGGACGACGCACTACGGGCTGCTGAGCCCGGGCGAGGGCATGAAGGTGGCCGAGCACATGGCCGGTGTGGAGGACGACCCCGACGCCGCGGCCCCGGTGACGCCCGACCCCGTGGCCCTGGCGGCGATGCGCCGCTACGTCGAGGACTGGTTCCCGGGCCTCGACCCGTCGCCCGTACGGCCCGCCACGTGCCTCTACACGACCACGCCCACCCACGACTTCGTGGTCGAGCGCCGCGGGTCGATCGTGGTGGGCTCGCCCTGCAGCGGCCACGGCTTCAAGTTCACGCCCCTGATCGGGCGCCGGCTCGCCGACCTCGCGATGGAGCGGGACCGCTGACCACTGTCGGTGGCTATGACGCCACCAGAGGGCCCTGGATGTATCAGCGGGTCGACGTCATCCTCAGGTTGGTAGGACGCCTGAGGAGGCAGCCGTGTCAGCAACGACGAACGTCCAGCCCTGGCCCCTGGTCCGCCAGGGCGATCGCGACCATCCCGTCCGGACCCTGCAGCACCTGCTCCGCCAGCACGGGCACACCGTCGTGGTCGACGGGATCTTCGGGCCCAAGACCGACGCGGCGGTGCGTGCGTTCCAGACCGCGGCCCACCTGACGGTCGACGGGATCGTCGGTCCGCAGACCTGGGGCGCGCTCATCGTCACGGTGCGGCGGGGCAGCCAGGGCGAGGCGGTCGAGGGCGTGCAGGAGGAGGCGGCGTTCCGCGACCTCAGCGGCAACCCTCCGGCCCTGGCGATCGACGGGATCTTCGGCCCCAAGACGGAGGCCTGGGTCCGCGGCTTCCAGGACGCCGTCGGGATCACCGTCGACGGCATCGTGGGCCCGGTGACCTGGCAGGCACTGGTCAGCGGCATGTTGGCCGGGTGAGGAAGGAGCACACCATGTCCCAGACAGCCCTGGCCCCGTGGCCGGTGCTGGCCCAGCCGATGCAGGGTGGGCCGGTCGAGGCG
>DATBGF010000342.1:0-7237 GCA_036558145.1 Acidimicrobiales bacterium | reverse complement strand
GTCGATCCACGAGCCGTCGTCCAGCCACATCCGCTCGAACGTCACGTCGTCGCGGACCTGTGGCTCCGGCTGCGGCATCTCGCTCACGGACGCGACCGTACCGGTGGCAAGATCGCCGGCGTGCCTCCCCCCGACGACGTCTACACCCACGGCCACGCCGAGGCGGTGCTGCGCTCCCACCGCTGGCGCACCGCCGAGAACTCGGCCGCCTACCTGCTCCCCCACCTGCGCCCGGGGCTGGACCTGCTGGACGTGGGCTGTGGACCGGGGACGCTCACCGTCGACCTGGCGTCCCGGGTGGCGCCGGGCCGCGTGGTCGGCGTGGACGTGGACGAGGGCGTGGTGGCCTCGGCCGCCGAGCACGGCCGGGCCGAGGGCGCGGCCGTCGACTGGCAGGTCGGCGACTTCCGGCGCCTCGACCTGGGCCAGGACGGCTTCGACGTCGTCCACGCCCACCAGGTGCTCCACCACCTCGGGGACCCGGTGGGCGGGCTGGCGGCCATGGCCGCCCTCGTCCGCCCCGGCGGCCTGGTGGCAGTGCGCGAGAGCGACTACCCGGCCATGTTCTGGGCGCCGGCCAGCGAGCAGCTCGACCGCTGGATGGCCATGTACCTGGCCGTGGCCCGGCGCAACGGAGCCGAGCCGTCCGCGGGTCGCCGGCTGCTCGGCTGGGCCCGGGAGGCGGGGCTGACCGATGTGACCTTCACCACCTCGACCTGGACGTTCGCCACCCCCGACGACCGGGTCTGGTGGGCGGACATGTGGGCCGAGCGCAGCACCGCGACCAGCCTGGCCACCCAGGCCACGGACTACGGCGCCGCCACCCGGGAGGAGCTGGCCGCCATCGCCGAGGGCTGGCGGGCATGGGCCGCGGACCCGGGCGCCACCTTCACGGTGGTCCATGGCGAGATCCTCGCCCGGGTTTAATGAACCCATGAGCGCAGCCCTCGGACTCGACCACCTGGTGATCGTCGTCGGCGACGTGGAGCGCACGCTCGACTGGTACGGCCGCCATGCGGGCCTGGCCGGCGAGCGGGTGGACGAGTGGCGCCGGGGTGAGGTGATCTTCCCCTCGCTGCGCATCGACGAGGCCACGCTGATCGACGTGGTGCCCGGTCTCGGCGACCCGGCCGAGCGGGGCCACCTCGACCACATCTGCTTCGTGGTGGAGCGCGCCCACCTGGACCGGCTGGCGGCCGACCTGGAGGTCGTCGACGAGGGTCGCCGCTGGGGCGCCCGCGGCGAGGCCGACTCGATCTACGTGCGCGACCCCGACGGCCTGCTCGTGGAGTTCCGCAGCTACGCATGAGGGTCGGGCTGGTCCTCGGCGGGGGCGGCGTGGTCGGCATGGCGTACCACGCCGCCGCCCTGGCCGCCCTGGAGCACGACCTCGGCTGGGACCCGCGCGCCGCGGACGTGGTGGTGGGCACGTCGGCCGGCTCCGTGGTCGGCGCCCTGCTCCGCCGGGGCGTGCCCGCGTCGGACCTGGCCACCATCGCGGTCGGGGCCGAGCCCCGGTCCAGCCCGCCGGGCGTCGTGCAGGCGCTGAGCGAGCAGCCCGAGTTCCCGCCGGTGCGGCTGATCTCGCTCCTCCGCCCGCCCCGGATCCCCAGCCCGGCCCTCGTCACCGCCTGGCTGCGCCGGCCCTGGCGGCTCGACCCGGTGACCGCGCTGGCGGCGGTGATCCCGGACGGCCGGCTGGACCTGGCCGGCCAGGCCGGCGCCCTGGAGGAGATCCTCGGCTCGCCCTGGCCCGACGCGGCCCTGTGGGTGTGCACCGTGCGCAAGCGTGACCTGCGCCGGATCGTGATGGGCCGGGACGTGACCCCGCGGCTGGCCGAGGCCGTGGCCGCGTCCTGTGCCATCCCCGGCTACTTCCGGCCGGTCGACGTGGACGGTGAGGCCTACATCGACGGCGGCGTGCGCTCCCCCACCAACGCCGACGTGCTGCGGCGGTCCGACCTCGACCTGGCGATCATCGTCTCGCCCATGTCCGGCCGGGCGCTGCCGTCGCCCAGCGTGGGCACGGTCGTCCGGCGCCACGCCCGGGGCAAGGTGGAGGCCGAGCGGGCCAAGCTGGAGGCGGCCGGCATCGCCACCCTGCTCATCGAGCCCGGGCCCGAGGTCATCCGGGCGCTCGGCCGGGACTTCATGAGCCACGCCCGGGTCGACCAGATCGTGGGCACGGCGTTCCTCGACACGGGGGACCAGCTCCGCCAGCCGCGGGCCCGGGCGCTGCTCAGCGGCCTGGCCCCGGACCGGCAACGGAAGAGGCGCGAGGCACCTGGGTAGCCGCAACCGGATAACCGCAGCCAAATATCCCTTGCCAAATACTCGATGTCGTATATTCTGACGACATGCCTCCCCGGTGGCGCACCAACCCGCTGGCCCTGGCGGTGCTGTGCTGCTTGTTCGAGCGGCCCATGCACCCCTACGAGATGGCGCAGACCATGCGCACCCGGGCCAAGCACGAGAGCATCCGACTCAACTACGGCTCGCTCTACAGCGTCGTCGAGAGCATGGAGAAGCGGGGCCTCGTCGAGGCGGTCGCCACCACCCAGGAGGGCCGCCGGCCCCAGCGCACCGTGTACGGCATCACCGAGGCCGGCAAGGTCGAGATGACCGAGTGGCTGGCCGACCTGGTCGCGGTGCCCACCAAGGAGTACCTGCAGTTCGAGGCCGCGCTGTCGCTCATCCACGGCCTGCCCCCCGACGAGGCGGTCGAGCTGCTCCGCCAGCGGGCCGACACGCTCGACCTGCGCCTCGACCAGCTCGAGGCCGCGGCCGCAACTGCGGAGAAGCGCGGCATCCCCCGCCTGTTCATGATCGAGGACGAGTACGTGAGAGCCCTCCTCCGCACCGAGCTCGAGTTCATCCGCCTGCTGGTGTCCGAGATCGAGTCCGGCGAGATGCCGGGCATCGACGAGTGGCGCAGCTGGTACGCCCCCACCCCAGGAGACGAGTAGATGTCCGACCCATCCGCTCCCGTCATCGAGGCCCACGGCCTCACCAAGCGCTTCGGCAAGGTCGAGGCGCTGGCCGGCCTCGACCTCGTCGCCCACCACGGCCAGGTCGTGGCCCTGCTGGGGCCGAACGGCGCCGGCAAGACCACGTTCGTCCGCACCATCGCCACGCTCGTCCGCCCCGACGGCGGCTCGCTCGCGGTCGACGGCATCGACGCCGTGCGCCACCCGGCGCAGGTGCGCCGGATCATCGGCCTGGCCGGCCAGACCGCCGCGGTCGAAGAGGCCATGACCGGCCGCGAGAACCTGCGCATGGTGGCCCGGCTGTTCGGCCTGGACCGGCGCCCGGCCGCGGCCAACGCCGACGCGGTCCTGGCCACGCTCGGGCTCACCGACGCCGCCGACCGGCTGGTCCGCACCTACTCGGGCGGCATGCGCCGCCGCCTCGACCTGGGCGCCAGCCTGGTGGGCTCCCCCCGCCTGCTGCTGCTCGACGAGCCCACGACCGGGCTCGACCCCCGCAGCCGCCTCGAGCTGTGGGACGCCATCCGGGCGCTGGTGGCGGTGGGCACCGACGTGCTGCTGACCACCCAGTACCTGGACGAGGCCGACAACCTGGCCGACCAGATCGTGATCGTCGACCACGGCCGGGTCATCGCCGAGGGCGCCCCCGCCGAGCTCAAGGCCCAGGCCGGCAAGGACGTGGTGGAGATCCACGGCCGCCGGGTCGAGGACCTCGGGCCGCTGGCCGGGGCGGTGGCCCCGATCGGCTCGGACGAGCCCCGCATCGACCACGGCTCCCGCCGGGTCACCGTCCCGGTCGACAGCGGCACCGCCGCCGTCACCGCTGCGGTGCGCGCCGTCGAGGAGCTCGGCATCGAGATCGACGACATCGGCCTGCGCCGGCCCACCCTCGACGAGGTGTTCCTCACCCTCACCGGCCATGCCGCCGAAGACCACGACCCCGAGAACAGTGACGCCGCGTCCGACGCGGCGTGACCCAGCCTCCCCGTGACCGTAGGAGCGTCACCATGACCACGACCACGATCGACTCGACCGTCTCCACCGCCGCGCTGCTCTCCGTCACGCCCCCGCGGCGCACCGCGGGCGTCGTCACCACCACCGGGCAGGTGGCGCTGCGCACCGTGCGCCAGTTCGCCCGCACGCCCCAGCTGCTGGTGGTGAGCACCATCCAGGGCGCCATGTTCCTGCTCATCTTCCGCTACGTGTTCGGCGGCGCCATCAACACCGGCTCGATCCCCTACGTGGACTTCCTGGTGCCGGGCTTCGTCGTCACGAGCGTCCTGTTCTCGGGCACCGGGGCCGCCTCCGGGGTGGCCCAGGACGTGGAGCAGGGCTTCTTCGACCGGCTGCGCTCGCTGCCGGTGTCCCGCACCGCGCTGCTGGCCGGTCGCTCGGCGGCCGACACCTCCCTGGCCACCTGGAGCCTGCTGGTGACCACCGCCATCGGGTTCCTGGTCGGCTTCCGGCTCCACGGCAGCGTGGCCCAGGGCCTGGCGGCGTTCGGGCTGTGCGTGATCTTCGCCCTTGCCTTCACCTGGCTGTTCATCTGCATCGGGCTCACCGCGGGCAGCGCCCAGGCGGCCCAGGGCATGTCGCTGCTGGTCTTCCCGCTCACCTTCGTGTCGAGCGCCTACGTGCCGGTCGACTCGATGCCCGGCTGGATGCAGCCGATCGCCGAGCACCAGCCCATCACCGCCATGACCAACGCGGTGCGCTCCCTGTGCGTGGGTGACTCGGCCCTGATCGGGCTGAGCGGATCGATCACCCACTGGGTGCTGCTGTCCCTGGCCTGGTCGGTGGGCCTGGTCCTGGTGTTCGCCCCGCTGGCGGTCGCCCGCTACCGCCGCGGCTGATCCGAGCAGCCCGTTGACTCTCCCCCTGGGGGAGACGGCAGGGTGTCCCTCGTGAGCGAGGGACTCCTGCCGATCGGGCTGTTCTCCCGGGCCAGCCTGCTGTCGGTCAAGGCGCTGCGGGCCTACCACGAGGCCGGGATCCTGGTCCCGGCGCGGGTCGATCCCGCGACCGGCTACCGCACCTACCACACCGGCCAGCTGACCGACGCCGAGGTGATCCGCCGCCTGCGGGCACTCGACCTGCCGCTCGACCGGGTGCGGGAGATCGTCCGGGCCCGCGACCCCGAGGTCACCCGGCAGGTCCTGGCCGAGCACGCGGCGGCCATGCGGGACCGGCTCGACGAGGTCACCCGCATCGTGGGCGAGCTGCAAGAAGGGGTCGAACGGCCCGCCGACCACACGCCGGTCCACGTGCGGGACGAGCCCGGCTGCCACACGCTGGCGGTGCGGGCCGAGGTGCCCGAGGCCGAGTTCGCCGAGTGGCTGGGCGAGGCGTACGCCGCCCTCGGCGCCCTGTGCGAGCGGGCCGGGATCGCTCCGGCGGGACCGGTCGGCGCCCTGTACCCGGGCGTGATCGCCGACGAGGCGGCCGAGCCGATCGAGGCGTACGTCCCCATCGGCGCCCCGGTCCCGCTGCCGGAGAGCCGCGGCCCGGTCGTGCTGAGCGAGGTCGCTGCGGCCCGGGTGGCCGTCCTGGTCCACGTCGGGCCCTACGGGACGCTCGGCGACACCTACCGCCGGCTGGGCACCTGGGTGGCCCACAACGCCCGGTCGGCTGATCTGCCGGTCCGGGAGATCTACCTGGTCAGCTACGACGAGACCCCGGACACCGAGCGCTTCCGCACCGAGATCCACTGGCCCATCACCCCCGAGGAGGAGTCACCGACATGAGTGCCCATCTGGCCAACGTCACCTTCGACTGCGAGGACGCCCTCGCCGTCGCCCGCTTCTGGTCCGCGGTCCTCGACCGCCCGATCAGCACCACCCCCGAGCCCAGCTCCGGCTTCGCCGCCATCGGCACGGTGGATCACGCGGACAACGGCTCGCCCGCGTGGCTGTTCCAGCGCGTCCCCGAGCCCCGCACCGCCAAGAACCGGGTGCACGTGGACCTCGCCTCGTCCGACCGCGAGGCCGAGGTGGCCCGGCTCGAAGCCCTCGGGGCCAAGCGCCTCGACGACAAGGACGAGTACGGCTTCCGCTGGACGGTCATGGCCGACGTGGAGGGCAACGAGTTCTGCATCGCTCAGGACTGAGCGCAGGGACTCACGTCAGGACCGAGTGTCGCCACGGTCACGAGGAGGTCGCCCTCCCGGGTGGTGTGGGCCCAGTGGTCGCCCGCCCGGGACCAGGGGCCGTCGGCCTCGCCGACGACGATCGCCTGGGGCCGGCCCCGCAGGCCGCGGCCGGTCGCCTTGGCCACGGCTTCCTTGACGGTCCACAGGCGGGTGACCCACTCGGCCGGGTCGTGGCCGGCGCCGAGCCGGAGCTCGGCCGGGGTCAGGGCCAGGCGGGCGAAGGTCGGGCCGCGGTCGGCGACGACCTCGACGTCGATCCCGGTGGGGCCGGCGGCGGCCGTGGCCACGCCGACCGGGCCGTGGTGGGCGACGGAGATGTGCGGCGCGGGCGTCCCCGAGGCCAGCACGGCCCGCGGGCGTCCGGTGGGGTCGTTGGCGATGTGGATGGCGCGCCAGGCGAGCGGTTCGCCGAGCCAGTCCCGGACCGCCGCCTTGGCCGCGATCCGACCCACGACGCGGTCGCGGCGGGCGGGGCCGGCCAGGTGCTCGTAGCCGGCCTGCTCCTCGTCGTCGAAGGCCTCCGCCACCAGGCGGTCGAGCGCGGCGGGAGGCACCAGCCGGGCCCGGGCCAGCCAGTAGCCGAGGCGGCGGAGGACCACGATCTCGGAGATGATGTCGCCGGTGCCGTCCCAGCCCGGTGCCGATCGCTCAATCGACGCGTCCGTCACTAGTACGGCAGAATAGCCGTGTGAAGTCAATATTCGAGCCGATCTACGCGGGCTGGGGCCCGGATGCCTGGCAGATGGGACAGAACGGCGACCTGGTCATGCGGGCCTCGGCGCCCGCCACCCTCGACCGCGAACGGGCCTGGGTGGAGGCGGTGCGGGCCGAGGGCTACCCGGCGCCCGAGCCTCTGGCCGGGGCGGACGGCGGCTGCGGGATGCTGGTGTTCCGCCGGCCACCGGGGACCAACCTGGCCGAGCGGATGATCGCCGACATGCCCGCGCTGCCCCGGCTGCTGGCCGACTTCGGACGGCTGCACGCCGCGCTCCACGCCCTGCCGGTCCCGCCGGGTGCGGCCCGGCCCGACCCGGCGGCGCCGGCGCCGGAGCCCGGGCCCGACGCCGCGCCCGCCGTGGCCCGGCAGCGGGACTGGCTCGAC
>DATBGF010000341.1:0-4784 GCA_036558145.1 Acidimicrobiales bacterium | reverse complement strand
GCCCGGCACGACCTACGCCCAGATCTTCGAGGTGTTCGACCGGCTGACCGAGCCCGTCCTGGCCCCCATCCGGGCGGTGCTGCCGCCGGTGCGCCTGGGCGCAGCCGCCCTCGACCTGTCGCCCATCGTGGTTTTCATCGTGGGAACGCTGCTGCTGCGCGCTCTCTGCGGCTGATCCCGCGCCGTGCGGGCGTTCGCGCGCGGGGTGTCGCCCATGCCCCTTGGCGGTTTCGTTACTCTTTGCGCATGGAACTGACTCCGCAGTCGCTCCACTCCGTCGAGTTCCGCGAGGCGCGGCGGGGTGGCTACAACACCCGCGACGTCGACGACTTCATCGAGCGGGTGGCCGCCGGGGTCGGACATCTCAACGAGCGCCTACGCGATGCCATGGGGCGGGCCGACGCGGCCGACTCCCGGCTGGCCGAGGCCCAGCGCGAGCTCGACGAGGCCCGCCGCCGGCCGGTGACCGCCGAGGCGTCGGAGACGGACGAGACGCTGCGCCGCACGCTGGTCCTGGCCCAGCGCACCGCCGACGCCACCATCAAGGAGGCCAAGGAGGAGGCGAACCGGGTGCTCAGCGAGGCCCGGGCCGAGGCCGCCCGCACCCGGTCCGAGGCCGAGTCCCACGCCCGCCGGGGGGCCGAGGGCGCCCGCGCCGCGGCCGCGGCCGAGGTCGAGTCGCTCATCGCCGACCGCGACAAGCTCAAGATCGACGTCGACGTGCTGTCCAAGCGGCTGAGCGACCAGCGCGCCAACCTGCGCAACGGCATCAGCGAGCTGCAGCGCATCCTCGACGACCCCGGCCAGCTCAAGCCGATCGCCCCGCACACGCTGGCGGACATCGACCGGCCCCCGGCTGCGGCCGACGGACCCGACGAGGGCACCAACGGCCACGCCCCGGCCGAGGTGGGCGCCGCGGCCGACACCGGCTTCGGCGGCCAGGATGTCGCGGCGCTGCAGGAGCCGCCGCCGGCCCCCATGCCCATGCCGCCGGGCCCGGCGCCCGATCTCGGGCCGCCCACCCAGCCGGTCCCGTTCGCGCTGTCGAGCGACAGCCGCGGTCCGTGGACCCCGTCCGACCTCCGGCCGGAGGACGACGAGCCGCTGGGCCCGCCCCCCGTCCCGCCGCCCCCGGGCGCGGGCAACGGCGCCCCGGGTCCCCACATCGAGGGGGGCCGGCCGAGCGAGTGGGGCAAGGCCGTGTTCGATCCGGACAAGGCCAAGGCCGAGGCCGACCGCACCCGCTTCGGTCGCCGCCCCTGACCGCGTGACGCCGGGCTGACGCCGCGGCGCGCACCTTCCGTCGTCCCCGGACACCCCGGGGCGCTGGGAGGAGATCGACATGCGTGCAGGCTTCGTCCGGCCTCTGGCCGGTGCGGCCACGGTGACCGGCCTCGCGGTAGGGAGCCCGGGCGCGGCAGCAGGCGTGGCCGCGGCCGCGACCCCCGAACCCGCGGCGACCCCGGCGGCTGCCGCCATCCCTGGGGCCCCCGGCACGACCGCCGCCGCGGCCACCACCTACTCGTGGGTGTACATCCGCACTCCGAATCAGCAGCGGGGCAGCCTGCTCCTCGTGCAGGACCCACTCGTCCCCGTGCAGAGCTGGGCCTCCGGCTCGGGCAGGAACGGGCACTACGACGACTGCGAACGCTCCGCCGGCCCGATCCCGTACGGCAGCTGGCCGGTGATCGACACGAGCGCCAACTGGCCCGGGAGCGCGGTGCGGGGCCCGGTCCTGCGGTTGCACGACGCCATCTGCCACGACGGCGTCACGAGGCGCACCGAGCTGTTCGTCCACAGCACGTACCCCTGGAGTGCCGGCCACTACCAGTCGGAAGGCTGCGTCAAGGTGTCGAGCAAGGGCACGCCTTCGACCGCGAGTGGCGATGTCCGCGCGGTCTACGACGCCTACTTCAAGCACGGCCGGCCCACCCACTTCGTCGTCGCGTTCGGGAGCTAGCGCGAGAATGCGCAGCCGGGTGAATGAGATGGGGCCGGCCGGGGCTTTCAGGGGTGATGACGAGAGCGCCGGCGCGGACGGCATGACCAGCGACAGCCTCACCCGGGACTTCGAGGCGTTCGTCGACCGCGACGGTGAGCGGCTGCGGCGGGCCTTGGTGGCCCACTACGGCGTCGACGTCGGGGCCGAGCTCCACGCCGACGCCCTGGCCCGGGCCTGGGCCGACTGGGACCGGGTCGGGGCGATGGACAACGCGGCGGGGTACCTCTACCGGTACGCCACCAGCCGCAGCCGGCACTACCGGCGCTGGGCCCGGGCGCCCCGGTTCCCCGGCCCGGCCGCGGTGTCCGGAGCCGATGCCGGCCTGGTCGAGCTGCTGCTGTGCCTCGGCCGGCTGTCGCCACCCCAGCGGGTGGCGGTGCTGCTGGTCCACGCCTACGGCGCCAGCTACGCCGACGTGGCCGAGGTCCTCGGCGTTCCCGTCACGACCGTGACCAACCACGTGACCCGCGGCATGGCGAGGCTGAGGAAGGACCTGCACGATGACTGACGAGACGTCAGGGGGAGTGTCCCTGGAGGACCGGCTGCGCGAGGTGGGGCGGGTGCTCGACGCCGCGGCGCGCCGTCCCCACGCCTCCGCTGCCCCGGTCGAGCGCCCGGCAGATCCGTCCCGATCCGGGCGGCGGACGGCCCTGCTGGCGGCGGCCGCCGCGGTGGCGATCGTGGCCGCGGGAGTCGCGGTGCTCCAGCGTGGCGGCAACGACGACGACTCGGCGCCCAGCGTCGTCGCCGACCAGAGCCTCAGCGACCGGGAGCAGCAGATCGTGTCGCGGGGCGAAGTCGTCAGCATGACCGACGGCTACACCGACCTGGCGCACGGGGCGGAGGAGCCCCTGGTGTCGGCGGCCCGGGCGCTCACCGGTACCGACGCCCCGCTCGGCATCGAGTCGAGTGACGGCCAGCGGCTCTACTACGCCTCCTGGGACGAGCCCACGCTCACGCCCAGCATCCGGGTGCGGGACCACCAGACCGGCGACGACACCGTCGTGGCCGCGGGGGCGATCTCACCGGCGCTGTCGGCCACGGGGGCCCTGGCCTACGCCAAGGGCACCGACCCGGCGTACCGCGACGCCGAGCCCTACCTCGCCCAGGTCGAGGTCCGCCAGGGCAGCACCGTGGAGACCTGGACGCCCGTGCCGGCCGCCTACCTGGTGCGGGCGTGGGCCGGCAACCACCTGATCGTAGAGAAGGACCGGCCCATCGCCGGCGACCCCGCCGACCTCGTGGTGCTGGACGGGCCCGGCCAGGAGCGGATGCTGGTGCCCGAGGGGCGCCTGGTGGCCGTGAGCCCCGACGGCTCCACGGTCCTCGTGTCCCGGCCCGGCGGGACCGAGGACCAGCCCGCCGACGCACTCGACCTCATGGACGTGGCCACCGGGGCCGTCCTCAGCACCGTCGACCTGTCCGACATCGGCCACGTCCCCGGGCCGTTCGCAGCAGGCACCTGGGTCGGCAGCACGGCCTGGGCCGCCACCGGCGGCGACGACGGCGTCCCGCTCGTGCTGGAGCTGAACGCGCCCGGCGTCACGGGCCCGCTGACCGTGCGGGCCACCCACGACCTCGATCCGGCCCGCATCACCGTGCCCATGGAGCTGTGGGTCGATCCCGCCAGCGGCCTGGTCCACGGCTTCTCGTCGCCCCCGGACAACGGTCCGCCGGGGCCCGACGTCCACTGGGTCGGCGTGCTGTGCGGCGGCAACCAGCCGTGTGCCTACGCCGACCTGCCCTACACGATCGTGGGCAACCCGATCGGCTACGTGGTCAACCCCAGCCGCCCGCTGTCCTGAGCAGGCGCCCGGGGTCAGACCCGGGCGATGGTGATGCGGACGGGCTCGCCGTCGATGTCGAGCGCATGGCCGTCGGTCACGGGGCCCACGGCCAGCTCGACCGCCAGGACCTCGGCCATGACGTAGTCGCGGTGGACGTCCAGGGCCTCGGCCACCGTGCCGTCGGCCTGCACCGTGAGGCGCACCCGGTCGGCGATGTCGAGGCCCACCTCCTTGCGCAGGTCGTTGAGGCTGCGGACCAGCTCGCGGGCCACGCCTTCGCGGCGCAGGTCGTCGTCGAGCTCGAGGTCGAGGGCCACGGCCCAGCCGCCCTCCTCGGCCAGGGCGAACGCCTCGTGGCGGGTGGCCCGGACCTCGACGTCGCCGGGGCCGAGCCGCTCGCCGGCCACCTCCACGAACCCCTCGGTCTCCAGCGCCTGGGCCAGGGCCGAGCCGTCGGCCTGGGCCAGCGCCGCCTTGACCTCGTTGACCTTCGGTCCGAGCCGGGGCCCGAGCGCCCGGAAGTTGGGGACGACCGTCCACGACATCAGGCCCGACAGCGTGTCCACGTCGTCGAGCGCCTTCACGTTGAGCTCGCTCGCCACCTCCGCGGCCACCGCGGGGTCGAGCGTGATCCCCGGGTGCAGCAGCATGGCCCGGCTCAGCGGCTGGCGCACCCGCACCTTGGCGTCGGTCCGGGCGGCGCGGCCCATGGCCACCAGCCGACGGGCGGCCTGCATCTGGGCCGCCAGGGCCGGATCGTGGGCCTCGCCCGGCTCCGGCCAGTCCGACAGGTGGACCGACGGCTCCCCGGTCAGCCCGACGTAGAGCTCGTCGGAGAGGAACGGGGCGAACGGCGCCAGGAGCTGGGCCGTAGCCACCAGGGCGTGGTGGAGCGTGGCGTGGGCCTCGGGGTCGCTGGCCTTCCAGAAGCGGGGCCGGCTGCGGCGGACGTACCAGTTGGACAGGTCGTCCACGAAGCGGGCCAGGCGGGACGC
>DATBGF010000340.1:0-2111 GCA_036558145.1 Acidimicrobiales bacterium | reverse complement strand
ACATGTCGAAGAGGAAGTCCCCGGCGCTGCGGGTGGCGACCGGCCCGACCAGGCTCCCGGTCCGGGGCTCCACGGACCCGCCGGTCAGGGTGGCGACCACGCCCGGCTTCCCGACCAGGGCCTGGAAGGTGTCCAGGCCATTGCTGACGATCACCAGGTCCTGGGCGCCGTCGAGCGCGGCGGCCAGCCGGTACACGGTGGAGGACGCGTCGAAGGCGATCGTGCCCTGGTTGGGGACCAGGTCGAGCAGCTTGCCGGCGATCCGGGCCTTGGCGCGAGCGTTGTGCCGGTGGCGTTCGGCGAACGGCTCGGGGCCCATGGCCACCGCGCCCCCGCGGATGCGACGCGCCACGCCAAGCGCCTCGAGCTCGTCGAGGTCACGGCGGATGGTCATCTCGCTGACGCCGAACTCGATCGCAAGCCGGTCGATACGCACCGTGCCGGTCTCCCTGATCCGCTGTTCGATCAGGTTGAGCCGCTCGTATTGGCTGCTGGGGGCTACGGCAGCGATGGATGCCTCCGTGTGAATCGAGAGTAACTCGTCACATTAGATCACAGCGGGAGACGCTCCGCCCCGATCGCCAGCCACCGGCGCGCGTCCTCGAGGCGTTCGAACCGGCCCAGCGCCAGCCCTTGGACCACGGCGTTGCCGAGCGCGGTGGCCTCGGGGGAGCCAACCGTCACGGGCACGCCGGCGTGGCGCCCGAGGAGCTCGTTCATGAGGCGGATGCGGGCCCCACCCCCCACGACGAGCAGCTCATCGACCGGGGTGCCGGTCACCGCGACGAGCTCGTCGGCGATCCGGGCGGTCGCCGAGGCGATCGACTCGAGGATGCAGCGCACCACCTCGGCACGGGAGGCCGCGGTCCCGAGCCCGGCCGCTGCCCGGATCTCCGCCTCCATGTCGGCGGGCGCCAGGAAGCGGGCATCGGCGGGATTCACCACCCGTACCGGCCCACGGATCCCGGCCGCCGCCGCGACCAGCTCCTCGACGGCCGGGTTGCCCCAGGCGGCGCGGCACCGCTCGAGGAGCCAGAAGCCCGTGACGTTCTTCAGGAAGCGGACACCGCCGAGGGCGCCGGCCTCGTTGGAGAAGTTGGCGTCCCTGGCCTTCTCGGACGTGTCGGCACCTGGCCGCTCGGCGCCGACCAGCACCCAGGTGCCGCTGGACACCACCACGCTCCCCGGCCCGGGGACGCCCGGGACCCCGATGAAGGCCGAGGCGGTGTCGTGGCTGCCAACCGTGTGCACGGCGACACCCCGCCAGGAGCCGACGGCACGGCCGGCCGGGACGATCGGTGGGAGCAGGGCGGGATCGAGGCCCACCGCCTCCAGCAGCTCGACCGACCAGGCGCCCGTCCGGGCGTCCAGGAGCGCGGTGGTGGAGGCGTTGGAGCGCTCGGCGCCCTCGAACCCGGTCAGCGTCCGGACCACGAGATCGGGCAGGAGGAGGAGCCTGGCGGCGCGGCTGCGCTCGGACCGGTCGTGGGCGGCGAGCTGGAAGATCGTGTTGAGACCCAGCAGCTGGATGCCGGTGACGTCGTAGAGGTGGCCGGCGCCGATCCGCTCGGCGGTGGTCCGCCAGTCCCGGGTGCGTTCGTCCCGGTAGCAGTAGGGCGGCGACAGCAGCGCTCCCCGGCCGTCGAGCAGCCCGTAGTCCACCCCCCATCCGTCCACGCCGATCGAGGCGACGGGACCCTCGGCCAGGCCCAGCTCGAGCCCCCGCTCGACCTCGCGGAGGATCCCGCGCCAGTCCCAGCGGAGGCTGCCGTCGGAGTGGCGGACCGGCTGGTGAGGCCAGCGGTGGAGCACCCGGGCGTCCGGCTCCGGCGCGCCCAGGTCCACGGCGACCACCCGCACCGAGGTCGCGCCGAGATCAACCGCGAGCACCCGCATGGATGCGCGTGTCAGAGGCCGGTGGCGACGGTGCTGCGGCCCCGCTCGGCGATGCGGGCGTCGCGGTAGCCGATCGCCCGGTACGCCGCCAGCGGGGCGAGGGCGGCGCCGTTGCGGCGGCGAGCCTCCGCGGCCAAGGGCCGGGCGTCGGTCCGGAACGCCGCCTGGAGGAGCTCCTGGGCGAGCGCGGGGTCGTTGCCGTCCTGCGCGGCCCG
>DATBGF010000339.1:0-9517 GCA_036558145.1 Acidimicrobiales bacterium | reverse complement strand
GCGAGCTGACCGGATCCGACGCCGAGTTCGACCGCTGGCAGCGGTGGTACGGCGAGCTGGCCAGCCTGGCCAAGATCGTCGCGCCGACCATGCTCGAACCGTTGCCGGCCCGCGACGAGTTGCGCGCGAAGGTGGTCGCGGCGACCGGGGATCGCTTATGGCAGCAGGTTTTCGAGCAGCCCATCGGGCAGGCGATCACCGAGACGTTCGACGACGACCTGGTGCGCGGCGTGGTGGCCACCGACGCGTTGATCGGCACGCACACCTCGCTGAACGCGCCGGAGCTGCTGGCCAACCGGTGCTTTCTCTACCACCTGATCGGCAACGGGACCGGGGAGTGGCGGGTGCCGGTCGGCGGCATGGGCGCGGTCACCGGTGCGCTGGAACGGGCCGCCCGGGAGGCCGGGGCCGACCTGGTCACCGGGGCCGAGGTGACCACGGTGGCCGCCGACGGGCGGGACGCCGAGGTGGCCTTCCGGCACGGAGACGCCGAACGGACCGTAGCCGGGACCTACGTCCTGGCCGGGGTGGCGCCCGCGGTGCTCGACCGCCTGCGGGGCCGGGATCCGGGGCCGGGCCCCGAGGGCGCGCAGGTGAAGATCAACATGGTGCTGGACCGGCTGCCCCGGCTGCGCAGCGGCCACGATCCCGCCGCCGCGTTCGCCGGCACGTTCCACATCGACGAGGGCTACGCCGGGCTGGAGGCGGCCCACGCCACCGCGGCCGCGGGCGGGCTGCCCGACCCGCTCCCGGGCGAGGTCTACTGCCACACGCTCACCGACCCCTCGATCCTGGCGCCCGACCTGGCGGGCCGGGGCGTGCACACGCTGACCCTGTTCGGCCTGCACGCGCCGGCCCGGCTGTTCGCCGGCGACGAGGACGGCGAGAGGACCACCCGTGACGAGGCCGTGCGGCGCCACCTCGCCGGGCTCGACGCCTACCTGGCCGAGCCGATCGCCGGCTGCCTGACCCGCGACGCCGACGGCCGGCCGTGCGTCGAGGGCGTCAGCCCGCCCGAGCTGGAGGCGAGCCTGGGCCTGCCCGGCGGCCACATCTTCCACGCCGACCTGAGCTGGCCCTGGGCCGGCGAGGGCGAGGAGCGGCCCGACGCCCAGCCCGGCTCGTGGGGGGTGGAGACCGACGTCGCCAACCTCTTCGTGTGCGGCGCGGGCGCCCGCCGGGGCGGCGGGGTGAGCGGCATCGGCGGCCACAACGCGGCGATGGCCGTGCTGGAGCGGGCCGAGCGGCGATAATCAACCCATGCCGGGTGAGCCCCGCATGGTGTTCCTGGGCTTCGGCAAGTTCGCGAGGGCCGACAGGATCTACGCGCTGGAGCCTCTGCGCGGCGACGAGCGGGGCGACGGGCGGCGGACCCGGGTCTGGGTCGAGGGCATCCCGGATCCGATCGTGGCGTCGCGCACCGAGCGCACGATCCTCCACGACATGGGCCAGGACGCCGCCACCCAGGCCCCCATCGTCGACGACGCCCTCGACCTGGCCGAGCGGCTCGTGGCCGCGGTCGACGCCGGGCGCGTCGACCTGGGCGACCTCGGCCGCCGGGCCCGCCGGCTGCTCGCCGCCACGACGGGCAGCGAGGACGACGCCTAGTCGATCAGCACGCCCGGGTTGAGCAGGCCTTGCGGGTCGAGCGCCTGCTTGGCGGCGCGCAGCGCCGTCGCGAACAGGTCGGGGCGCTGGCGGTCGTAGGCCGGGCGGTGCATGCGGCCCACCGCGTGGTGGTGGGTGATGGTCCCGCCCGCGGCCAGCACGGCCTCGGACGCGGCGCCCTTGAGCTCGGCCCACTGCTGCTCCTCGCCGCCCTGGGTGCCCATGCCCGCGAACGTGTAGTACGGCGCCGGGCCGTCGGGATAGACGTGTGTGAAGCGGCACGTGAGCAGGCCGATCCCGCACACCTCGGTCAGGGCGTCGTTCACCGCGGCCCGGACGTGGGCGTCGAAGTCGGGCCAGCGGTCCCAGGTCACGGCGGACTCGAACGTGTCCGCCACCAGGCCCAGCCCGGTCAGGCCGTTGAGATCGAAGCCGACGAAGCTGTCCCGCCAGGCGCCGACCGATCCGCCGCGCCCCGTGGGGCTGCCGGCGCCGGTCACCTTGATCTCGTCGTCGCCGACCTCGCCGCCGTGGTCCCGGGCCAGGGCGACCGCGGCGTCGATATTGGCCCGCTGGGACACGTCGGCCGACTCGAAGCCCACGATGACCAGCGCCGTGGCCCCGTCGAGCCCGGCCCCCCGCTCGGCCTCGGCCGGGTCGAGGATGCGGAGGTTGGCGGGCCACAGCTTGGCCTGGACGATGGCCTGGACGCCCTGCCAGCCGGCCTCCCACGACGGGAACCGGATGCCCGCGGTGGCCCGGGACGTGGGCCGGCGCTGCACGCGCAGCCACGCCTCGGTCACGATGCCGAGCGTGCCCTCGCTCCCGAGGACCAGCCGGTCCGGACTGGGACCGGCGCCGCTGCCCGGCAGCCGGCGGGACTCCCACCAGCCCGACGGGGTCAGCATGCGCACCGACTCCACGAAGTCGTCGATGTGGGTGTGGTTGGTGGCGTAGTGGCCGCCCGAACGGGTGGCGATCCAGCCGCCCACCGTCGACCACTCGAACGACTGGGGGAAGTGCCGCAGCGTCAGGCCGTGGGGCCGGAGCTGGTCCTCGACCGCCGGTCCCAGCGCGCCGGCCTGGATGCGCGCCGCCCGCGAGGCGTGGTCGACCTCCAGCACCCGGTCCATGGCCGTCAGGTCGACGGTCACGACGCCGGCGGCCTCGGCCGGCGGGTTCACGCCCCAGACCACGGACGAGCCGCCGCCGAAGGGCACCACGACGTGGCCCGCGTCGCCGCACCAGTCGAGCACCGCCTCCAGCTCCGCGTCGCCGGTCGGGTAGGCGACGGCGTCGGGCGGGGCGTCGAACAGGCCGCGGAAGGCCCGCAGCCGGTCGGTGTAGGCCATGCCGTAGGCGTGCCGGGCCCGCTCGCCGTCGTCGGTGGCGCACACCCCGGCCAGCGCCTCCGGCACGGACAGCCGCGGCGGGCGCAGCGCCACGTCCCCGATCGGCACCGGCCGCTCCACCCGGGGCTCGACCCCGTAGCGGCGGGCCAGCGACCCGGCCAGCCGCTCGCGCTGCTCGTCGCTCGGCTCGTCGGCGGCCAGGCCCCAGCCCCACAGGCTGCGCGGCCCGGCGGCGTTCCAGCGCTGCTCCGTCCCCTCCCGCATGGCCCTAGGAGACCACGCGGGCCGGGCGCCTGTCAGGCGGCCCGGTAGCGCTCGTCGGGGCGCATCCGCACCCGGCCCCGGGGATCGACGACCACGATCATGTGCGTGGCCTCGTCCACCAGCGTCACGGCATGGTCGACCGTGCGGGCCGCGAGGGAGGCGTCGGTGAGCGCCGTCACGGTGAGTCCGAAGATGTGGGTGCTCATGACAGCGCCCCCTTTCGATCCTTGGTCCTACTGACTCCTGTACCGGGTATTCGTTACCGCGGCTGCCCCAGATGACGGATCTACGCCGCGGAACTCATCGCGTCGGTGACCCGTTGGACGAGGATCTGCGTGACCCGCTCGGACCCGTCGCGGTCGTAGGGGCGGAGCTGGGTCTGGAAGGTCACGCTGACGATCGCACGGTCGACGCGGGTGACGACGCTGTCGATGTAGAGGTTCACGTTCTCGTGCTCGACGGTGAGGGGGATCGAGATCCGCCACGCCACGGTGGTGTTGCCGAACGGGGTGTAGGGGAGCCGCACCCCGGTGACCGTGCCGAGCTCGACATCGGCCGCGAACCCCTCGCCCGCAGGCAGGTCGTCCACGGCGGCCTGGTAGCCCTCGGCGTAGCAGCCCGGGGCCGCCTCGTCCCGCAGGAGGTCGATCATCCGGCGGGGGTCCGTGTCGTCCGGTGCCAGGAAGACCTGGGCGATCACCGCGTCACCACCCGGCGAGACGAACGTCGGCGTGGCCGCGTGGGGAAGGTCGATGATCGCCGGGGCATCGCCGGCGCCCACGCAGCGGGCGAGATCGGCGGGGTCGATCCTGACCCGGTCCTCCGGCGCCGCGGGGACGGCGGTCCAGCCGTCGGGGAAGTCGTCGAGCGTGAGCAGCATGGAGTCGGCCCGGGCCTCCTCCGAGGCGACCTCGGCCGCCGAGAGGGCGGTGTCGGGCGGGCTGAGGTGCGGCGCGCCGTCGTTCTCCTGGGCACAGCCCGCAGCGAACAGCGCGGCCACGCCGAGCACGCTCGCCACCCAACCGCATCGCACTGGTCCGGTTCTACCCGACCCAGCGCGCGATTGGATGTCGGTCCTACGCGCCGTCGCGCTGCAGGAGCAGCACGCCGGACGGGGTGCCGCCGCCGGTGGTGACCACGGCGGTGGCGGCCCCGGGGACCTGGCGGTCGCCGGCGTCGTGGCGCAGCTGGGCCATCGCCTCGTAGAGGAAGCCGAACCCGTGGGTGCGGCCCTCGGAGAGCTGGCCGCCGTGGGGGTTGACCGGGAGGTCGCCGTCGAGCGCGATGCGCCGGCCGCCGTCGAGCCAGTCCTTGGCCTCGCCCAGGCCGCAGAAGCCCAGGGCCTCCAGCCAGGAGATGGCGTTGAACGTGAACCCGTCGTAGACCAGCGCGACGTCGACGTCGGCGGGCTGCAGCGAGGTCCGGGTCCACAGGTGGGCGGCCTGGCCGAGGACCTGGGGCTCGTGCGTGATGGTGCCCTGGTCCCAGGAGATGCGCTCGGTGATCTGCGTCCCGACCGCCTCGACCCGCACCGCCGGGCGCGGCAGGTCCCCCGCGACCGAGGCGTCGGACACGACCACCGCGATCGACCCGTCGCAGGGGACGTCGCAGTCGTACAGGCCGAACGGCGTCGTGATGGGCCGGGCCGACAGGTAGTCGTCCATGGTCATCGGGTCGCGGTAGATGGCCGCCGGGTTCCGGGCCGCGTTGGCCCGGCCGTTGAGCGCGATCCAGCCCAGCATCTCCCGCGGCGCGCCGTACCGGTGCAGGTACTGGTTGGCGTTCATGCCGATCCAGTTGGCAGCGGACAGGGCGCCGAAGGGGAGGCGCCACTCCTGCATCGACCCCGTGATCCGGCCGCCGCCCCCGCCGCCCGAGGCCCCCGGACCGAGGCGCAGGGCCGCGAAGGTCGATTCCCACACCGTGCGGAAGCACAGGACGTGGCGGCACAGGCCGGAGGCGACCGCCAGCATGGCCGCGATCACAGCCCCGCCCGGACCGGGCAGGTCGCCGCCGCCGTTGATCCAGGTGGGGTGGAGGCGCAGCGCCTCCTCCACGGCGGTGACGCCGCCCTCGCTCATGCCCACGCCGGCCGCGCCCGGGTAGGTCGACAGGCCGTCGATGTCCTCCAGCGTGAGGCCGGCGTCGGCCACGGCGGCCAGGCAGGCGTCCATCGTCAGCGACAGCGGGTCGACCATGAGCCGGCGCCCGATGGCGGACCGGCCCACGCCGGACAGGACGGCGCGGTGCTCGAACCGGTCCGGGCCGAGCGGCGGGCGGGGCGCGGGCAGGGAAGGCTCGCCGACCCGGTCGACCGGGTCCGTGTCGCCCGTGGGCGAGAACAGCGGGAGCCACACGTCCTCGTGCTGCTCGAAGCGGACCATCACCTCCTGGCCGATGTGGACCTCGCCGGGGTCGCAGCCGACCACGTTGGTGGTCAGGCGCACCGTCGGGTCCTCGGCCAGCGCCACGTTGGCGATGACGTAGGGCGGGTCGAGGCCGGGCAGCCAGGAGTGCTGGTTGATCGTGAAGCCGGCCACGGTGGCGCGGCCCGACACGACCGTGGGCGCCCAGGACCGGCTCCGGCACGCCGGGCAGATGGGCACCGGCGGGTGGACCAGGGCCTTGCAGTCCTGGCACCCCTGGACCCGGAGGCGGCCGTCCGCCCCCGAGGTCCAGAACCATTCGTTGACCGGGGTGAGCTGGGGGAGGGGGCGCACCTGGTCAGAACGTGGTGTTGGCCAGGAAGCCCACAGCGGGCGACGCGGCCGGGAACGACCCGCTGATGCCGGAGCTGAAGTAGCCCGCGTCCGTCACCATCGTGATGCCGGTGATGCCCGAGGCCGCGTCGCTGCACAGGAACAGCAGCGGGTAGGCCTGCTCGGCCGGCGTCGACGCCTCGATGCCCGCCTCTTCCCGGTAGTCGGACCCGAAGCCCAGCCACATCTCCTTGTTGGCCTGGGCCAGGGGCGTGTCGGTGGGCCCGGGCATGATGGCGTTGATGCGGATGCCCTGCTTGAGCAGGCCGAACGCTTCGCGCGCCACGTAGGCGTTGATCGACAGCTTGGACCACAGGTAGTCGGCGTGCTCGTTGTCCACGGCCCACTTCGTCGCCTCGTCGAAGTCGGTGATGGCCAGGTACTCGCCCAGCCTCTCCAGGTTGGCCTGCCAGCCGAAGCCGGCGGCGGAGGCGATCATGCCGATGGCCGAGCCCCGGCCGAGCAAGCCGCCTTCCAGCAGCTTGTCGATCAGGTAGCGGTGCCCGATGAAGTTGATGCGCTCGATGCCCGGGGTGCCGTCGGCCACGCCCGCGCAGGAGAACAGCGCGTGGATCGGACCGCCGCACTCGGTGACCGCGGCGTCGATCGACGCCTTGTCGGACAGGTCCAGGTGGATGGCCTTCACACCCGGGAGCGTGACCTCGGCCCGGTCCATGACCACGACCTCGGCCCCGGCGTCCTTGGCCAGCTCGGCCGTCGCCGCGCCCATGCCGGTAGCGCCCCCCACGACCAGCACGCGGCGGCCGTCGTAGCGGAATGCGTCGAACAGTCCCATGTCATGTCTCCTTGTCAGGCCAAAGGGTCAGGCCACGACGCCGCGGACCTTGAGGTCCAGGATCGTGTCGGTGTCGAGCCCCAGCTCGCCGAGGATGGCGTCACCGTGCTCGTTGAACTCCGGCGCCCGCTTGGGCGCCGCGGGCTCGCCGCCGTACTGGACGGGCGCCGCGGCCAGTTGGAAGGGCACGCCCTCGGCCGTCTCGCAGTCCTGGACGTAGCCGTTGGCGAGGGTCTGGGGATCGGAGGCCACCTCCAGCGTGTCCTGCACCATCGCCCACTGGCCGCTGAACTTGGCCAGCCGCTCGCGCCACTCGGCCGCGTCGCGCTCGGTGAACGCCTCGCGCACCGCGTCGGTGGCGGCGACGATGTTCTCGCGGATGGCCTCCGCGTTGGCGAAGCGCTCGTCGTCGGCCAGCTCGGGCCGGCCCAGGACCGCGCAGGCCTCGGCCCAGTAGCGGGCGGCCTGGAGGCAGGTGATCGACACGAACTTGCCGTCGCGGGTGCGGTAGGTGCCGCTGAGCGGGTTGCCGGTGGGGGAGCCGACCGGCGGCGGGGCCCAGCCCACGTTGTGCTGGAGCGAGAGCGCCAGCGCCGCGCCCATCGACCACATGCCGATGCCGAGCAGCGACACGTCCACGGTGGTGGCCTCGCCGGTGCGCTCCCGGTGGAACAGCGCGCCCATGATCCCGCCGGCGATGGTCATGGCGCCGATGGAGTCGCCGAAGGCGGGGGCGGGCGGGGCGGGCACGTAGTCGTACGACGCCTGCTTGACGCCCATGGCGATGCCGGCCCGGCACCAGTAGGCGAGCGAGTCGTAGGAGCCCTTGTCGGCGTCGGGGCCCCGCTCGCCCTGGCCGGTGCCGCGCACGTAGATGATGTCGGGGTTGTGGGCCCGGATGTCCTCGACGTCGATGGCGAGCTTGGTCCGCACGCTGGGCAGCTTGTTGGTGAGGAAGACGTCGCAGGTGCCCGCCAGCTTGTAGAGGATGGCGAGGCCCTCCTCCGACGTGAGGTCGAGGCCCAGGCTCTGCTTGCCCCGGTTGGAGTGCTCCAGCAGGACGTGGACGCCGTTGCCCATGATGGCCAGGCCGCTCGAGGCCAGGCCGCGCATGGCGTCGCCCCGCTCGACGTGCTCGATCTTGACGACCTCCGCGCCCCAGTCGGCGAGGAGCGCCGACGCGGCGGGCACGAAGGTGTGCTCGGCGACTTCGAGGATGCGGACGCCCTGCATGACAGCGGTCATGAACCCCTCCCTTCCACTCACCTCATTATGACCAAGACGTTAGGTCGTGTGCACACCTGACCACCACGAGTGAACAGATCACCAGGTAGAGGGCCTACTCCAGTCCCAAGAGTTGACCCAAACGTTAGAAACGATCTACGTTGCCGGCCATGACGAGACGGCTCGGGTTCCCTGTCTTCGATGCCGACAACCACCTTTACGAGACCCAGGAGGCGTTCACCCGCCACCTGCCGGACCGCTACAAGGGCGCCATCGACTACGTCGAGGTCAAGGGGCGCACGAAGATCGTGGTGCGCGGCACGATCAGCAACTACATCCCCAACCCCACCTTCGACGTGGTGGCCCGGCCCGGTGCGCAGGAGGAGTACTTCCGCATCGGCAACCCCGAGGGCAAGTCCTACCGCGAGATCGTGGGCAAGCCCATGAAGGCCATCCCCGCCTTCCGCGGCCCCGAGGCCCGCATCGAGCTCATGGACGAACAGGGCCTCGACCGCACGCTGATGTTCCCGACGCTGGCCAGCCTGCTCGAGGAGCGGATGCGCGACGACCCCGAGCTGGTCCACGCCGTCATCCACTCCCTCAACGAGTGGTTGTACGAGGAGTGGAGCTTCAACCACGAGGACCGCATCTTCACCACCCCGATCATCACGCTGCCGATCGTCGAGCGGGCCATCGAGGAGCTGGAGTGGGCGGTCGAGCGCGGCGCCCGCACGGTGCTGATCCGGCCCGCGCCGGTGCCGGCCTACGGCGGCTCGCGGTCCTTCGGCTACGAGGAGTTCGACCCGTTCTGGCAGGCCGTGGTGGACGCCGGCGTGCTGGTGTCGATGCACGCGTCGGACAGCGGCTACTCCCGCTACCAGTCCGACTGGACCGGCCCCAGCGAGATGCTGCCGTTCCGGCCCGACGCCTTCCGCATGCTCACCATGGGCAAGCGGCCGATCGAGGACGCCATGGCCGCGTTCGTGTGCCACGGCACCTTCACCCGCTTCCCGGACCTGAAGGTCTGCTCGGTCGAGAACGGCGGCGACTGGGTCGTCCCCTTCCTGGCGCACCTCGAGGACACCTACCGCAAGATGCCCCACGCCTTCGACGAGAGCCCGATGGAGGCGTTCAAGCGCAATGTCTGGGTCAGCCCGTTCCACGAGGACGACATCGAGGAGCTGGTGGGCGTGATGGGGGCCGACCACCTGACCTTCGGGTCGGACTTCCCCCATCCCGAGGGCCTGGCGGAGCCGTGCAGCTACGTCGACCACCTGCCCCCGGGGATGGCGGAGGAGGACGTGGCGGCCATCATGGGCGCCAACCTGGGCCGGCTCATGCGCGTCGACGCACCGGCCGCGGTCTGACAAGGGGAAGGGAACGACATGGACCTGGAAGGACGATCCGCGCTCGTGACCGGCGGGGCCGGCGGGCTCGGCTCCGCCGTCGTGCGCCGGCTGGTGGAGCAGGGCACGGGCGTGGCGATCTTCGACCGCGACCTCGACCGCGGCGCC
>DATBGF010000338.1:0-8558 GCA_036558145.1 Acidimicrobiales bacterium | reverse complement strand
GCTCCGGAGCCGCCTCCGGCGCCATCCCCGGAGCGCACGCCCGCCTCTGGTTGAGTGCGGGGGTGAAGAAATCCATCGACTTCTCCTTCGACGACCATCCCGGCGACGACGAGGAGCGACCCCGGGTCGCCTGGGCCGTAGCCGTGCTCGACGACTGCGAAGGGTGCGGTGACCTGCGGGTCGAGCTGATGCTCGAGGACGAGGGGGCGCACGGCACCGGCGTCACGGGCCACCTGTCCCCCGCGACCGCCCGGCGGGTGCGGGCCGCCCTCGGCGTCGCGCTGCGGGAGATCGGCGAGGATCCCGGGACCTGACGCCGCGGGCATGTGACAAAATGCACTCTAGGTAATATTGCAGTGAGTGCAACTTTGGCTAGAGTGCTCCCCATGGATCACGCAGCCGACCTCTCAGCGGACAAGGAAGGCCCCGCCGGGCTCCCGCACCGCCAGATCCTCATCGTCTTCTCCGGGCTCATGCTCGGGTTGCTGCTGGCCTCCCTCGACCAGACGATCGTGGCCACCGCACTGCCCACCATCGTGGGCGACCTCGGCGGGCTCACCCACCTGTCCTGGGTGGTCACCGCCTACCTGCTGGCCGAGACGATCTCGACGCCGCTGTTCGGCAAGATGGGCGACCTCTACGGGCGCAAGCGCCTATTCCAGGCGTCGATCGTCATCTTCGTGGTCGGCAGTGCGCTGTCGGGCATGGCCACCTCGATGGGCATGCTCATCGCCTTCCGGGCGGTCCAGGGCGCAGGCGCCGGCGGGCTCATCGTGCTGGCCATGGCGATCATCGCCGACGTGGTCAGCCCCCGCGAGCGCGGCCGCTACCAGGGCTACTTCGGCGCCGTCTTCGGCGCGGCCAGCGTGGCCGGCCCGCTGCTCGGCGGCTTCTTCACCGACCACCTGACGTGGCGCTGGGTCTTCTACGTCAACCTGCCGCTCGGCATCCTGGCCCTGTTCGTGACCAGTGCCGTTCTGCCCGCCTCCAGCCGGCGCCGCCAGGTGACCATCGACTGGATCGGCACCGCGCTGCTGGCCGTCGGCATCACCTGCCTCGTGCTCCTGACCACCTGGGGCGGCACCGAGTACGCCTGGGGCTCCCCCGTGATCCTGGGCCTCGGCATCGGCACCGTGGTCGCCGGCGTCGGCTTCGTCCTCGTGGAGCGGCGCTCGGCCGAGCCCACCATCCCCCTGCGCCTGTTCCGGGGGCGCACGTTCAACGTCGCCACGTCGGTCAGCTTCGTGGTCGGCATGGCGATGTTCGGCGCCATCACCTACCTGCCGACCTTCCTGCAGGTGGCCAACGGCGCCTCGGCCAGCAACTCGGGCCTCCTGCTCGTCCCGCTGATGGGCGGGCTGCTGACCACGTCGATCTTCGCCGGGCGGATCATCACCCGCACCGGGCGCTACCGCCGCTTCCCCATCATCGGCATGGCGGTCACCACCGTGGCCCTGTACCTGCTGTCGACCCTCGACACCGGCTCCACCCGCTGGGAGTCCGGGTTCTACATGGCGCTGCTCGGCGCCGGCATCGGCATGGTCATGCAGATCCTGGTCATGGCGGTCCAGAACGAGGCGCCCGTCAAGGACCTCGGGGTCGCCACCTCCACGGTCACGTTCTTCCGGGCCGTCGGCGGCTCGGTGGGCGTCGCCCTCTTCGGCGCCCTGTTCGCCCACCGGGTCGGCGAGCTGCTGGGCGGCTCCGTGCCGACCGGCATGACGCCCACCCAGATCGCGGCTCTGCCGCCGGAGCAGCAGGCGGCCACGGCCGCGGCCTTCGCCGACGCCATCACCCAGGTGTTCCTCTACTCCGTGCCGCTGGTCCTGGCCGGGTTCCTCGTGACCTGGCTGCTGCGGGACGTCCCCCTGCGCAACCGGTTGGGCGACGCCGAGCCGGCCGAGCCGGTGGACGCGACCGAACCGGTCGACGCGACCGTGGCGAGCGACGCCGGCGACGTGGTCGAGCGCGAGCCCGCCGGCATGGTGGACTATGCCGGGCTCGACGAGTGGGGCGAGCCCGCGGTAGCGAGCGGAGCTTGACGACATGACCGATGGTCTGCGTGAACGGAAGAAGGCGGAGACCCGCCAGGCGCTGATGGCCGCGGCCGTCAGCCTGGCGGAGGACCTGGGCCCCGACCGGGTCACGGTCGAGGCCATCGCCGAGGCGGCCGGTGTCTCCCCCCGCACGTTCTTCAACTACTTCACGTCGAAGGAAGACGCGATCATCGGGGTCAACCCCAGCGAGACCAACGAGCTGCTCGACGACCTGGCCTCCCGGCCGGCGGACGAGCCGCCGCTGCAGGCGCTGCACGCCATGGCCGTCGCCGCCGCAGCCCGGCTGGAGGCCAAGGCCGACGACATGATGGCCCGGCACCGGCTGATCCAGGCCCATCCGTCCCTGGCCATGCGCCGGGCCGCCCGCTTCTCCGAGGTCGAGCGAGCGCTGGCCGAGGAGGTGGCCCGGCGAACCGGGCTGCACGTCGACCGCGACCCCTACCCGATGCTGGCGGCGTCCACGGCGCTCAGCGCCGTCCGCGTGGCCATGGCCGCCTGGCAGGAGCGCGACCGCCCGGGGCCGCTGGCCGACGTGCTCGACGAGGCGTTCACGCTGCTGGCCCGGGGCCTCCCGAGCCCGGCTCTCGCCGCAGGCTGAGAGCCCCAGACTGCCCGGTCGCCCTGGCCGCCGGTCGGTTCGGTCCTACCGACCGGCGATGCTTCGGCGGCCGGGCAGCCGAGGGGGCGCTGGTCACGGCCGGGGCGGCGGTCCCGGCGCGACACGGGCTCGATTCGGGTCCCGTCCTCTGTCAACATCGCCCGCAAATCGCTCAACGGGCCTGCGGTCTCGAAATGCGTGCAGTGTTCACGTATGCCCCGGCATGGCCCGGTACCCGTCAACTAAGCCCGGGTGCGCGCCACACCGTCATGGCAGTATCGAGGAAAGCGCCTCGGAGTGTCAACGATTTTATTGACCTTGCAGTCGATAAACAGTCGAGTTACCGAAGAGTAAGTTGTTACACGCGCCGTGCAGGAATATGGTGCTCTCGTGACGGCAGCTCAAGCACCAGACACCGGCGACGAGCGCCCTACTCCGAAGCGGGTGCGTAAACATCCCGACACAAGGCGGGCGGAGATCGTGGCAACGGCGCGCGAAGTGTTCGCGGCGACCGGTTACGCCGAGTCCGGGCTGGCCGAGATCGCCAGCGCCGCCAGCGTGTCGAAGGGCCTCCTGTACCACTACTTCCCCGAAGGACGGCCCCAGCTCTTCGTGAGCGTCATGCAGGGCCTGCTGGCCGAGTTCCAGCAGCGGTTGCGGCAGGCGTCCAAGATGCCGTTCTCCCCCCGCACCCGCATGGAGCAGCTGCTGGCCGCCCTGTTCGGCTTCTTCGACGAGAACCCCTCGGCCTACCGGCTGCTCTTCCGCGACCCGTGGGTGACCCACGACGAGACCGTCGAGGCGTCCGCCATCGCCACCCGGGTGCAGATCGCGTCGGAGCTGGCGGCCCTCATGGCCGGCTCGGCGCTCCCAGCCGACGACCTCGTCTCGGCCAGCACCGGCATGCTGGGGTTCGCGCTGGCCAACGTCGAGCTGTGCATCGCAGGCCAGGTCGACGCCGAGACCGCGTGGCGCGTCACCTGCGAGTACGCGACCTCACGGTTCCTCGACTGACCGCAGCGCCGGAGCGGGCCGGTCCTGCTCCCGGACCAACCGCAGGCGGACCACCCGCGGCTCGCCCTCGTCCTCCGGCGCCATCGGCTCGGAGCCCAGCCTGGCGATGACGCGGGCGCCCCGGCCGGGCGCGCTGTCGATCTCCAGCGAGCCGTCGGCCAGCCGGGCGCACGAGCGCATGACCTCGATCCCCGACTCGAACAGGGTGGCCCCGACGTCGAAGCCCTGGCCGTCGTCGGTCACCCGGACCTCGACCACCTTGCCGTCGGCCCGGATCGTGACGACCACCTTGGAGGCGCGGCTGTGGCGCCGCACGTTCCTCACCGCCTCCTGCACGATGCGCAGCACCATGGTCTCCGTGGACCAGTCGAGCACCAGCGACTCGTCCACGGTCACGGTGAGGCACGGCACCCGCCGGTCGCCGTAGAGGCTGTCCATGTAGGCCCGGATGGCGGCGCTCAGGCCCCGGGCCGGGCGCTGGTCCGGCCGGTCGGCGGCCAGCGGCTGGACGGCCAGCATCAGCTGGCGCAGGGACTCGGCCTGCTTGCCCAGCTCGTCGCGCACGAGTACGGACGCTCCCGCCATCGGCGCCCCGGTGCCCGCCCCCACCAGTGCGCTCGTCTGCATGAACGACACGAACGTGGCGTAGGCGGACACGGCCTGCTCGTGGAGCTGCGCCGCCACCCGGTGGCGGTCGTCGTCGCTGCGCTGCATGACCTGGGCCAGCAGCTCGCGGCGGGTCTCGTTGGCCCGCTCCACCTGGCCGTAGAGGCGGCGGGTCTCCCGCATGCCCGCGAGCTGGCGCAGCGCGGCCAGCCCGACCAGGATCGCCGTCACCACCAGCGAGTAGACGGGGGCCCACGTGTAGCGGTCGCGCACGGCCAGAGTGGCCGCCACCAGCACCGGCATGCCCGCCAGCATCAGTGCGGCCGGGACCCAGGCCGCCCGCACCTGGCTCTGCGGCGGCAGGCGGTCGAGGCCCGGTGACACCGCCGCGGGCACGTACAGCGGGACGAGCGCCAGCAGGCTCATGCACAGGCCGTGGAGCACCAGGAGCGGGCCGCTGGGCAGGGCGAAGCCGGTCACGCCCTGGGCGGTCTGGGCGACGGCGTTGACGAGGCCGAACAGGGCCAGGGCCAGCCCGAGGACGCCGATGGGCCCGGCCTCGCCGCGCAGGCGGGTGACGAGAAGGACCGCCCAGTACACGCCGAAGACCATGCAGGGCACGGCGATGGCGGCCGGCAGCGCGTACCAGTGGGCCTCGGCGTCCAGGACCCGCTCGCCCCACAGCAGGGCTGCCGGCGCGGTGACGACGATCACCGAGATGAGGCTCTCGATCAGGTCGATCGACAGGGCCCGGCTCCCGGACCGGGCCCGCACCATGAGCACGACCGAGGTCATGAGCAGCACGGCGATCGTGGCGATCACCAGGGCGCTGAGCTCCGTCGGGGCCCGCAGCCCGGTGGACACGCCCACCACGATGGCGCAGCCGACGGCCAGCATCCCCAGCAGGCCCGCCAGCCACAGCCACCAGCAGCAGTCGTCCGGCGTCGCGGTGCGCCGGGCCGCCAGCCAGGTGTTGAGCAGCGCGGGCACCGTGTAGAAGCCGCTGGCGAGCAGGGCGAACACCACCAGGTACCCGCTCGGGGTGCGGGCGAAGTGGGCGAAGACGGCCACCACCGGCAGGGACAGCCCTGCCCAGACCACGAACGCCCGCCGCAGCCGATCGGAGAACACCCAGGCGCCGTTGCCTTGGTCGCCGCGGCGCGTGGGAGCGCCTTGCGGCACGGTCGCATCGCGCGCTGGTGTCCGCCCGGCCGCGGACGTCGCCATGATCCTCCCCCTTCAACCCCCCACGGAGTGGGTGACCCGAGCCCACCGCCGACTGCGAATATGAACAGTGGGCGGAACCCTGTCAACCGAACGGGTGGTCCACATAGAGAGACGCCCGAAGATCGCGCCACGGGGCGGATCGGCGACGTATCGTACGGGGTGCTCGCCCCACCCCCCGGCGGGCGACAGGTCGCGCATGGCGCCGGCGCCCGGTCGAAAGAGGTAGGCGATGCACCTCGAGTTCACCGACGAGCAGCTGGAGCTGCGCGACAGCTCGCGGGCGGCGCTGGCCCGGGAGTGCCCGCCCCGGCTGGTCCGCGAGATCGCGGCCGGCGGCCCCGGCCTGGAGGAGCTGGCCACCGCGCTCACGTGGCTGGGCTGGCCCGCGCTCACGATCGACGTCGACCTCGGCGGCCTGGGCCGCAGCTTCGTCGAGCTGGCGGTCGTGCTGGAGGAGATGGGCCGGGCGGCCGCGCCGGGGCCCTTCCTGCCCACCCAGGCGCTGTTCGCACCGGTCGTGCGCGAGGCCGGCACCACCGCCCAGGCCCACCGCTTCCTGGCCGGCGTCGCGGCCGGCAGCGCCACCGGCACGCTGGCCCTGCACGAGGGCGGCCGCTGGGACCCGCTCACCGTCGTCGCCACCGCCGAGCGCGACGCCGACGGCTGGCTGCTGCGAGGCCACAAGCAGCACGTGCTGGGGGCGCCCGACGTCGACGAGGTGGTCGTGGCCGCCCGGCGCGACACGGGCACGCTCGGCCTGTTCGTGGTGCCCGCCGCGGAGCTCACGTTCAAGCGCACCACCAGCCTCGACCCGACACGCTCCCTGGCCAACGTCGAGCTCAACGGCGTGTGGGTGCCCGAGGCCCGGATGCTGGGCGAGCCCGACGTCGACGCGGGCAAGGCCCTCGCCGTCGCCCTGTGCGACGCCACCGTCGCCCTCGCCCTCGACGGCCTGGGCGCCTGCGCCGCGCTGTTCGACAGCTCGCTGGCGGCGGCCCACGACGGCCGCATCGCCCATGTCGGCCAGGCCACCGAGCACGCGCTGGCCGCCATGCTCGTGTCGATCGAGACCGCCCGGGCCCTCACCTACCAGGCGGCGTGCGCGGTGGCCGAGCGCGACCCGGCCGCGGCCCGCCTGGCCTCGTCGGCCAAGGCCGCCGTGGGCGAGTGCCAGCGGCTGGTCACCGGCACCTGCCTGGAGCTGCACGTGACCCCGGTGGACCGCGAGGCGCGCGACCTACGCCTGTGGGTGGGCCGGGCCAAGGCCGACGACCTGCTGTTCGGCTCCCGCGCCGACCATCACCGCATCATCGCCGACCAGATGTTGAGCGCCCGCCGGGCCCGCGCCGCCCAGCTGGCCTCCGCGCTGGTCCACTAGCCCAGGCGCAACCCCAGCACCCGACCGGCCACCCGGTCGCGCTCGGCGGCCAGGCCGCCCGTGGCCGCAGCCTCGGCCGTCGCGTCGAGCCACTCCGCCGCCCACGAGCCGCTGGGCCACGGCTGGGGCCCGTCCAGGCCCAGGTCGAGCCCGTCGGTCCCGAGCGACTCCACCCCGACCAGGTAGATCCGCTGCTCGGTCTCCCGGGTCACCAGCGGCAGCATGGCCAGCTCGGGGTTGGGCCGGCCGGTCCCCTGCTTGGCCAGCGCCCGGTAGGCCAGCGCCCGCACGCCGTCCGCCTCCACCTGCAGGCTGGCGAGCGTGTGGCGGAAGACGGCGTCGTCGGCCAGCCCCCGGCCCCGGCCCACGTCCGCGAGCGCGTCGAGCGCCCGCTGGATGGCGAGGAGGCTGGTGATCCAGCGCACCGACCGCAGGCGGGCCCGGACCGACTGCACCGCGGGCCAGCCCTGGTCCCCGGCGCCCACGATGTCGTCCTCGGCCACGGCGACGTCCTCGAAGGCCAGCGCGTCCGTGTCGGCGTCGGGGCGCAGCACCCCGGGTGCCGCCAGGTCGACGGCCACGAGCGCCACCCCCTCCGGCCGGCCGCGCGCCTTGGGCGCCCACAGCGCGCACAGGCAGCGGTCGGCGTGCCCGGCGCCGGACGGGGCCGGGACCGTGCCCTGCACGACCAGCGCGCCGTCGCGCCCGTCGGTCGCCACCAGCCCGCCGGTGCCGTCGCCGGGCTCGGCCTCGTCCACCGCCACGCACCAGCTGAGCTCGCCGTGGAGCGTCGCCGGGACCCACTCGTCGCGCTGGCGGCCCCGGCCCAGGTCGACGAGCGTCGGCGCGCACACGTCCAGCCCCTGGGGGTTCGTCGTGCGGGGCAGGCGCCGGTGGGACAGCTCCTCCAGGTAGATCATCTGCTCGACCGCGCTGGCGTCCCTCCCGCCCAGCTCCGCGGGCCAGCGGGGCACGAGCCAGCCGGCGTCGAACAGCGCCCGCTGCCACTCCCGGGCCCAGCTCGGGATGTGACCGGTCGAGCGGGGCGGATCGGACAGGCGGTCGGCGGCCGGCTCGTTGTCGGCGAGCCAGCTCTCCAGCTCGGCCCGGAACCGCCCTTCGGAGCGGCTGTCGGACAGGCGCACGCCCGTACGCTACCTCGCCCTCCGCGGTCGGGACGGCTTCGCGCCGCGGCGGGCCGCGCGCTCAGCGGCCCGGGACGGTCTCGTCGACGGGCTCGTCGGCCGGGACGTGCAGGGCCCGCACGATCTCCTCCCCCAGGTGGGCGAGCACCGACGGGGACACCAGCGTGCGCAGGCGCTCGACGACGGCACCGGCGACCGCGCGGGCGATGTCGCGATCGAGGTCGCCGAGCGCGTCGAGGGTCGCCGCCAGCTCGGCCGTCGCGGCCGGCGTCGAGACCACGACGGTGTCGGCCAGCACCGGGCCGGCCGATTCGCCGTCCTCGCTGTCGGTCCCGCCGGGGTGATCGGGCTCGGGGGCGTCGGGGGTGTGATCCAGCGTGATGCCGTCTCCGTCCTCGTCCTCGTCCGCCCAATACGCCTCGTCCGCCTCGTCCGTCCCGTACTCGGCCACCTCGTCGTCCAGGACCGGTCCCAGGCCCAGCACCGCGGGCAGCGGCCGCGCGTGGACCAGGGCCATCCGGCTCGTGCAGCGG